>JBKQQQ010000305.1:0-4834 GCA_052144275.1 Streptosporangiaceae bacterium | reverse complement strand
GCCGCCCTTGTCGGCCGCTCGGCGATCGTCCTCGAGGAGGTCACCGAGCACAGCGGGCGGATCCGCATCGGCGGTGAGGAGTGGTCCTCGCGTCCGTACGACGAGTCGCTGGTGATCCCAGTCGGCGCCAAGGTCGACGTCATGCAGATCGACGGTGCCACCGCCCTCGTTTACCCTCGGGAGTAGCCATGTTGCTGGCAGAAGGCCTCATTGCGGCGGTCGTCGCGATCCTTGTCGTAATCACCGTGATGCGTTCGGTGCGGATCGTGCCACAGGCGCGCGCCCGCAACGTCGAGCGGCTCGGCCGTTACCGCAAGACGCTGGAGCCCGGGATGAATTTCGTCATCCCGATGATCGACCGGGTCAAGCCGATGATCGACCTCCGCGAGCAGGTGGTCTCGTTCGCAGGCGCGCCGGTCATCACCGAGGACAACCTGGTCGTGCTCATCGACACGGTGCTGTTCTTCCAGGTGACCGACCCGCGAGCGGCGGACTACGAAATCGTCAACTACATCCAGGCCATCGAGCAGATCACGGCGACGATGCTGCGTAGCGTGATCGGGTCGATGGACCTGGAGCAGACGCTGACCTCGCGCGACAAGATCAACGCATTGCTACGCGGCGTGCTCGATGACGCGTCGGGTAAGTGGGGCATCCGGGTCACCCGGGTGGAGATCAAGGCCATCGACCCGCCCAAGTCGGTCAAGGACGCGATGGAGAAGCAGATGCGCGCGGAGCGGGAGAAGCGCGCCGCGATCCTGACCGCCGAGGGCGTCAGGCAGTCCAAGATCCTCACCGCGGAAGGCGAGAAGCAAAGCGCCATCCTGACCGCCGAGGGCGTCCGGCAGGCCAAGATCCTGACCGCGGAAGGCGAGGCGCAGGCCATCGCCGCCGTCTTCCAGGCCGTGCACGACAACGACCCCGATCCCAAGCTGCTGGCCTACCAGTACCTGCAGACGCTGCCGCAACTGGCGCAGGGCGCGGGCAACACGTTCTGGGTCATCCCGAGCGAGGTCACGTCCGCGCTGCGGTCGTTGGCGAGCGCCTTCGGCGGCGGTGACGCGGCGCCTGCCGCGAGCACCGCGCCGACCAGGACCAGGCGCGAGCCGCCCGCCGTCCCGGCCGGCAGCACGGCCGTCGGCGACGCTCCCGCCCTGGACCCGGCCCCCGCCTCTGACGGCGCCCCGGCCCCTAACGGCACGGCAGGCTCCGACGCCGCCGGGTCCGGTCCCTCGGCCGACGTCGCTCCGGCGACAGCCGATGCCCTCAGTGCGATGCTCGCCTCGGCCATGCCCGGGACCAGCTTCGTCGACCCGCTGGGGTCCATCGATCCCGCCGCCCCCGAAGCGGAGGTGTCCGCGCCGACCCAGGAAGGCGACCCGTCCTCCGCCAACGGCAGCGAGGTGACGAGCTAGGACGTTACTTCAGGAGCAGCACCAGCGCGCTGCCGATAAGCGCGGCGATGACGATGACCGCCAGCAGTCGCACCGGGAAATACCGGTCCTTACGGCGCCCATCCCGCTGGCTACCGATCGCCTGCGCGGCGGACCCGGCCGGGCTGAGCGGCTGCGCCGAGCTGAGCGGCTGCGCCGCGGCGGCCGCTCCGGGGGCGGCGTCGGTCGCGGCCCGCTGAGCAGGTTCTGCCGCCGAAGTCGTCGCGGTGTCGACGGTCGAAGGCCAGGACGCAGGCGCGATCGCCGGCTCCTCGGCCCGCGGCGTCGGCGCGGGCCGCTGCAGGTCGGCGGAGGCCGAGGCTGAGGCGGCCGACTTGGCCCAGAAATCCGTCCGTTCTGGTGGTGTCGGCTTGGCCCAGAAATCCGTCCGTTCCTGCGGTGTCGGCTTGGCCCAGAAATCCGTCCGTTCCGGTGACGCCAGGCCGTCGGCCTGATACCGCGGTATCCGTTCGGTGACGGCGGGCTCCGGCGCCGGCTCGGCCTCCGGCTGCGCCGCCAGAGGCGTGTCCGCCTGCTCCAGCGACGCGTAGCCGCGGTGGGCCGGTTCGGCCGGCCGGGCTTCCGGTTGGCTGTCGTCAAGCCAGGAGAAGTCCTGGTCCGGCGCGGGTTCGGTGCGCTCGGCGGGATCCGGCAGGACGGTGAACGCGGCGTCAAACGGCCCGCGGCTGGCGTGCTTGGCCGAGTGGTTCCCGTTGGCCGAGGTGATGCTCGGGTCGGCGGGCGTGTCCCAGCCCGAACTGGCTCCCAAGCTCGCGCCGCTGTCCCGGCTCGCGCCGGAATCCATGAGCAGGTCCTGATCTGAGCTCTCGGCGCGGGCGGCACCGCGGGCCAGTGCCGAGATGCCCTGGTCGTTGGCTCTTCGGCTGTCCCGGCCCGAACGGCCCCCCCGGAGCGCGGCCTTGATCCGCTCTGGGTCGTAGACGTCGGGGGGCGAGACACCCACGCCCGCGCGGGCGCCGGCTACGGCGGCCGGGCTCGCTCCGGCGGGCCTGACCGGAAGATCCGGGTCGTCTGCCACCTCCGGGTTAAGGCGCCGCCACCGCTCTTCCCAGTCCAGGACGTCCCCTTCGCAGGCGCGGACGTAAGCCGTGAGGATGGGCAGGCTGGGCAGGTAGGGACCGTTCTCGGCTTCCTTCAGGACGTCGCTCGGGTAGTGTGCCCGGGACGCCAGCTCGTCGTACCCGATCGCGGCGGAGTCGCGCAGCGCGCGCAGGTCGGCAAGGAACCGTGCCTGATCGTCGCCAGGTCCGGCCGACCATGTTCCCCGGATTTGCAACTGGGCACCTTCCCGTTGGATACGCATGGGGCTTAGGCACCACCCCGCGCCCGCACCTCATCACCTGGGATTACCGGGCAGGGTACCGCGCCAGCAGCCGCTATGTCGCTGATACCACGCATTTGCTATTAAGTGTCTCTCACCAGGCTCGCAAGCGTGCGAAAATCGCGCATCCGGACCCATCCTGGGCCCGGCAATCCGGCTGTTCCGCGTCCCGCCCGGGTCACGATCGGGTAGTGCCGCTTGCGTCGGCCCCACCGTTCCCGTGCGTGTCATCCTCCCACTTATGTGCCCGCTCAGGAGAAATTTCCGCGGAGGATTCGGTGTGACGTACTCACAGCCGGATGGCCAGGCCGATCGTGAACGCGATGCCGAACGCCAGCTGCAGCCGCCCCGTCTGGCCGAGTGCCTTGATCAGGGCAGGGCCCGACGCGCCGGCCCGCACTGACCGGACGGGCAGCCGCGCCAGCGGCAGCGCCACCGCGGTGACCAGCGTGAGCGGCCGGAAGAAGGCGAGCAGCGCGGCGATGCCGAACGGCAGCAGCAGGGTCAGTACGTACGCGGTGCGGCTGCGCGCGTCACCGAGCGTGACCGCGAGGGTGCGCTTGCCGGCCACCGTGTCGGTGCGGATGTCGCGCAGGTTGTTGACCATCAGCAGGGCGCAGGCCAGCAGGCCGGCGGGCACCGAGGCGGCCAGGCCGAGCCAGCTGAACGCCGACATCTGCACGTACGCGGTGCCCGCCACCGCGACCACGCCGAAGAAGGCGAACACGAAGACCTCGCCGAGCCCGTTGTACCCGTAGGGCCGCGGTCCGCCGGTATAGAACCAGGCGGCGGCGATGCACGCCGCGCCCACCGCCACCAGCCACCAGGACGTCACGGCGGCCAGCGCCAGCCCGGCGGCACCGGCCACGAAGAAACAGCCGAACGCCGCCGCCAGCACCTGCCGCGGCGGTGCGAGCCCGGCGGCGACCAGGCGGACCGGGCCGACCCGCCGCTCGTCCGAGCCGCGCACGCCGTCGCTGTAGTCGTTGGCGAAGTTGACGCCGACTTGCAGCGCCAGCGCGACCACCAGCGCGAGCAGCGCCCGCCACACCGAGAACCTGCCATAACCAAAGGCCACGCCCGAGCCGAT
The DNA here is from genome assembly GCA_052144275.1 of Streptosporangiaceae bacterium. Lineage (GTDB taxonomy): Bacteria > Actinomycetota > Actinomycetes > Streptosporangiales > Streptosporangiaceae > Palsa-504. The sequence continues at coordinate 969 of JBKQQQ010000305.1, read as the reverse complement.
CAGCACCGGCACGACGGCCGCGGGCAGCGTCCTGGGCCGCGTTCCCGCCAGCCATTCCTGAGCTTGAGCCACGCACCGATCCTACGGGCACCCGGGTTATTCGCTGATGGTCGTGTGCAGGCGCACGACCGGGACGCTCGTGCCCACGTCGAGTTCGCCCCGGGCGCCGTCGGCGGCCCAGCCCGAGGACTCGAGGAACCGCCGCAGCGTCGTGTCCGCCTCAAGCGCCCAGGTGCACAGGGTGTGGAAGCCGCCACCGGCGAGCGTGTCCGCGGCCGCGTGCAGCAGTCGGCTGCCATGCCCGCACCCGGTCTGTTCGGGCAGAACCCTCAGCTCGTAGACCTCCCCGTCGGTGCCCGGCCAGCGGTCGGCATCCGTGGCGGGCCCGGCCGAAATGAACCCGACCACATCGCGCGGTGGGCTTTCGGTGACGGCCGCCAGCACGTGGTGCCGGCTCGTCGGCGGGTTGGTGATCGCCTCCCGCCAGCGGTCCCGCCACACGTCCTCGGCTTCGCCGCTGGTCAGCTCGGCTAGCAACGCCGCGGGCACGATCCCGGCGAGATCCCGGCGCCAGCTCGCGACCTGGACGCGGGCCAGGCTCGCGGCGTCGCCCGCGCGGGCCGGGCGCACAAAACCAGATGACGGCGACGCCTGACTCAGTGTGACCTCACTCAGTGTGATCTCACTCTGGGTGAGCTCACTTGTCCGGCTGGGCGATCAGCGAGATGTCGCGCGCCGCGCCGGTCGAGGCGGACGTGGCCATCGCGGCGTAGACCTGCAGGGCGGCGCTTACCGGCCGCTGCCGGTCTGCGGGCCGGCAGGAGCCCAGACGGGCCAGCACGCGCTCCCGGCGGGACGCGAGCTCGTCGTCGGGCACGTCCAGCCTGAGCTCGCGGCGCGGGATGTCGATCACCACGGTGTCGCCGTTTTCGGCCAGCGCGATCGGGCCGCCCCCGGCCGCCTCCGGCG
>JBKQQQ010000304.1:0-8797 GCA_052144275.1 Streptosporangiaceae bacterium | reverse complement strand
CGTTAGGTAGTCTGACCTGCTGATATATCTATCGTTGACCCGGAAGGCGGGCCGTTCCACTGGTGAGTGGGGCGGCCCCTTCTCGCGTATCCTTTGTCCGAATAATCCCGGTTATTTCCCGTCGTTTCCGGACCCCGTGCTGAATCCGTGCTGATACCTGTGGCTTTATGGTCTAGACCAATCGCCAAATAGGTCTAGACTACCCGGAAAGCAAGTTGGAGGGACGGGCATGAACGACCATGCTGCGCGCGGCGCGCGCCGGTCGGCTGCGGGGGGCAGGGGCCGGGTGCGGCTTGACGCGGCTGGCGGAGTGGAGGGTGCATCCGTCCTGCGTCCGCTGCCGTCCTGTGCCGGGGCGGGCCAGGGAGGATCGGTGTCCTTGATGTCCGCGGCGGCAGTTTCGGAGAGCGTGACGGTCCCGGCCGTGCCTGAGCAGGTGCGGGTGGCCCGCGCCTTTAACTTCGGCGGGATGCCCGGCGCGATGCCGCTTTGTACGCGGCTTTTCGGGCGGCCTTGGCGGTCTTCTTGTCGTCGCAGTGCTTGCCGAGCATGGTGAGCACGGCTTCCGCGTCCGGGTGGTCGAGCCGTGCCATGGCGTCGAAGAGCGACTCAGTGCTCGCGTCCCAGCCCGCGTCGGAGAGCTGGGTCATGTCGAACGGGAACGTGGCGTTCCGGGCGATGGTTCGGGTAAGCGGGGCGAAGCTGTCCGCGATGAACCAGGCGAGGTCCTCGGTGGTGCGCTTGAGCTCAGCGGGTACCGGCTGCTGCGGGTCGCGGGCGGCCAGTTGCTCGATCAGCGCCATCTTGGCGTAGCAGCGCAGCTCAGGGCGGTCGAGTGCTTCCCGCAACGCTGGTTCGGCCGCGTCGCCGAGCCGGGATGCGACCTGTACCGCCGCCGTCCGGACCGCCGCGCCCTCGCCCGCTGCGAAGGAAAGCAGTTCCCGCGCGGCTTCCTCGGGGGTGCGTTCCGCAACCCAGGAAGCGAAGTCCGCCGCGAAGTCTTCCTCGGTCCCGAGCATGCTCAGCAGCACCACGTCGTCCGGGGTCATCTCGCCGGGCGGCGGAAGGTCCGGCACGCGCACGTCGCAGGCCCGCAGTTTGGCGGCGACCGAGTGCAGGGCGAGCGGTTCCAGGCGCGCCATCTCGTCGGCGACGGTGACCGCCGAGAGCTTCGCGAGCTGCCCGAGCAGCAAGCCGCCCGGGTCGCCGTGGGTGCCGGTCCATTCCTCCCACTGGCGCTCGGCGGCGTCCGGCGGTACCTCGGCGATCGCCGCGTTCTTCAGGGTCTCGGACAGCTGCGTGACGGGAACTCCGGCCCGCCCGCCGAGGAACAACTCCGTGACCAGGGCGATACCGTGGCCTGCCAGGTCCAGGTCCTCGTCGGCCTGCGGCTCCGCCTCGTCTGCCGCCTCCAGGGTGGTGTCCAGGACCTGAGCGAAGGTGAAGTCCCATGCGTCCAGGGCCGCGGCGCCCTCGGTGAGGTCGTCCAGCCACTCGACGTCGTCGCCCGGGACAAGCGTGTCGCCGTCGCGCTGCACGAGTCCGCATTCCACCGCTAGCGTGAGGAGCAGCCGGTCCACGCTGGCGGCGCGCACCTTCGCCTCGCGGACGTCGCGGGCCAGGCCGCGCAGGTCGGCCAGGAGCGGTGCCGCGGCCGCCAGCGCCGTGAGCGCTTCATCGTCCGGCAGCCGGACCGGCGCGACGACGTCCGGGATGCCGAAGGCTTCCTTGAGATCGACGCCGTCCCAGGTGAGCGGGTCGGCTGCGGGGGAAGCGAGCACGCCCGCGTTCTGCTGTGCGATCCATGTATCGACCGAGGCGCTGTCGCTGATGTCCACGCCGTCGCGGTGCATGGCGTGCATCATGGCCGTGGCCGGCCCCCAGTTGGCCGGGTCCATCACCGCGTCGGCGAACTCCGGGTCGATCTCGTCCAGTTCCCGGTCCATGGCCCGCGCGGTCGCGGCGGTGATCGCCCCCGTGTCGGCCAGGTAGGAAGTCAGGTCCCGCAGCGCGGGGATGGTGGACGCGATGTCCTTCCGGTCAAGCACCGTGACCTTGCGCGGGTACACGTCCAGCAGGAGCTCGTTAAGGCTGCCTGCGGTCAGCCGGGAAGGATCGTCGATCCCCAGGTAGTCAGGCATCAGGCTGAACACCGTGTAGAGTTCCGCGGCGTCCTCCTCCGGGTCGCCGCTCAGCTTGCGTTCCGTCGTGCCGGCCCAGCGGCGGAACCCCGCCAGGGTCTCCTCGAATGCGTCACCCGCCATGGTCGTCACCCTACTGCGCGTGGATTGCGGCGTTGCCCGCTCATCGAGACCATAGAGAAAAGGTGTTACCGCCGGTGCGGCTTCCTTGGCCGGGGACGCCGCGCGGCGGTGCCCTGGACGGCATGCGGCCGGGCTGGCGCGTGCAGGATCGGCTCGGCGACCAGGGTCCGGAACTCCTCAAGGGTTTCCGGCGCCGGGTAGCCGGAGGCCGACACGGCGCGGACGATGTCCTTGCGCTGCGCGGGAGGCAGCCCCTCGAGCTGCTCCCTGACGGCCTCGGGGCCGCCGATCTCCAGCAGTTCCAGCAGGCTTCCGGCCATGATCCAGGCTGCCTCGCCCGCACTCGCGTCCTGGGGGCTGAGGTCATCCCTCTCCGCGAGCAGGACGACCGGGCCAAGGTCCGGGTCGCGGATCAGCTCGGCGAGCAGTTCGGTGCCCTCCGGCACGCTGCGGGCGAGGGTCGTCAGCAGCGCCACGCGCCGGGACAGGAACGGGCAGTCGCGGACCGCCTGCACCAGCGGATCCAGCGAGCCGCCGTGGGCGGCCCGCCAGATGGCGATCTCTTCCGGGGCGCTGGACGTCGTGTAGTGCTCGGCGACTGTGCCGAGCAGCTCTGCCGGGGTGGCGCCCGCGAGTTCGCCGACGAGCCCCGCCTCCCGGCCCTCCGCGAGCATGCGCTCCCGCATCGCGCGGATGCCCAGGGGCGTGAGGGCAGCCAGCCGGGCCGGCCTCGCCAGCCGTTCGCGCAGCGCGGCCGACTGGTCAGCCTCGAACGGCAGCGTGGTTCCGCCGCCCAGGTCCATCGAGAAGATCTCGCTGGCTACGCCCTGGACCATGGTCACCGCTCCGAGCGCCTCGAAGGCGTCGAAGATGTGCTCGACGTCGTTGTCCACCCGTCCCCGCAGGCCCATCAGGCTGAGCGGGCTGAGGAAGTCCAGGTCGAAGTTGGCCTTGACCGACTCCCACACCGACTCCGCCAGCCGGGGCAGCGGGACGGGCTCTTCCATGCTGTAGATCGTGGCCATGAGGTCGGGCACGATCACGTCGTACATCTGCTGCGCCGGCGAGGGAGGCTCGTCGGCCCAGATGGGGCGGCAGACGGCGGGGCCGAGGTCGAACGCCGCCTCGAACGCGCGCTGCCACAGGGCCTCGGCGTCGGCCAGCAGTGGCCGGGCCTTCGCTACCGGGAGCAGGCGGGTGCCTTGCCGCCGGATCAGCCGGGCCTTCAGCGCCCAGCTCACGACCAGGTTCAGGCCGGGAAGCTCGGCGGCGCTGTGGAACTTCAGGCCCTCGTCGCCGGTGCCGAGCAGCGCGATGAGGTCCCGGGCGTCGGCGGGCCTGATGTTCTTCGCCGGCGTGAGCGCCCGTCCTTTCGGGCCGAGCCACTCGGCCAGGGCGCGGAACTGGCCGACCACCGTGCTGTGCTCCGCCGCGGCCGCGAGTTCCTCCCGGGCCGGGAGGCTCACCGGGAGCTGGGGATACGTCCGGTCATGTCCCAGGCCGGGCAGCATGAGCTGCCGCTCCAGAAGATCCTCAAGCCCGGCCGCGTCGAATGCCGGCAGGTCCCCGTCGATCCCCTGCAGGAAGCTGGCGAGACCGTCGGGAAGGCGGATGCCCGCGTCGCCGTACCCGGCGGACAACGCCATCGTCTTCGCGACCCCGTAGCGTTCCTCGTCGGCTATCGCGGCAGCGAACTCCTTCGCCGCGGCGTCGATAGCGGCCTCGTTCTCTACGGTGGCGGCACCGCGAGGGTCGCGTAGCCCGGTCGCGTCCAGGTAGCGCAGCAGGGACCGCAGTGTCTCGGGCGCTGCCAGCAGGTCCTCCCGGGGTGCCGTGACCTTCCCCGGAATCCATTCGAGCAGTGCCCGGTGTACCTGGGACGGGGTCCAGTATCCCAGGCGTCCGTCCGGGCTGAAGTGCCGTGAGTCCAGCAGGGCACCGGCCAGCGGCAGTGACAGCGCGCGGTCGTTGGCCGCGGCCCAGGATCCGCAGCGCCGCAGCAGCAGTTCGCGGGCGGCCAGGTAGCCGTCGGTGTCCTCGATCTCGTACCTCGTGCGCACTGCTGCAAGATACCGGCCCGCGGGTGAGCTCGCGCGCTGGATGCCGCACGAGTCGGCCCACGTCACCACCGCGCCGGGGACTGCTCGCTCCGGCCAGCATCACCCACGGTCGTCGTGCACTCGTGGTATGAGCGCCATGCGGGAGGAGTTCCACCACCTGGTGGACCGGTTGCCTGAGGAGCGGCTTGCGCCGGTTCTCCAGTTGATCCGTGGTGACGGACGCAAGACACGAGCTGTGGCCACCCTGGAGGCCGTCCGGGCTCGCATGAGCGGAGTGACCGGAATCGACGAGGAGCTGTCCCGACTGCGGGACGGTGGTCGTGACAGTCTCACGGGCCGACCCTCAGGTCGGCACCCGCTGGGTTCGATCATGACGGCTGTATAGGTCGGTTCGCCGGCCCGGGCGCGTCATGGCCTGTCCCGCCCGGTGGTGCCGCCGTGTCGCCCGACAACGGGCCGGTCCGGGGCGCGGGCCGTGTCGGCAACCCGGCCCGCACGTGGCCGGTTCTGGCGGGCTTCCCGGTCGTGCTGCCGCAGCCGCAGATCCCTTCTGCGGGCCGAGTACTGACAGGTCAACGCGCAGATGTACCTCAGATGTTACCTGCGCGGAGTACCCTACCAAAGGCGGTCCACAGTGCCTTCCTGGCCGCGTCCGGACCGCGCTCGGAAGCGTACGCGGGGCGTCCGGGAAACCACCGCCACCCTCGAACAGCCCGTGCTGAATCCGTGCTGATACCATCGCCCCCGGCAGGCCGCTGACCTGCGGAAACTGCCCTGTAGTCCAGGATCTTCACCATCTTCGAGGGCGCCAGCGAGATCCAGCGGGTGATCACCGGCTCCGACGTCGGGTACCCAGTCGACCCTGGCTACCGGTATTACCGAGGTACCTCATCGAAGACGGGCCGCCTCACCGGGAAGCGGGGCTGCTGCGCCGGATCGAGTGGAGCGTGCGGGTCCCGGCTCTGTGGGCCACCGAGTCCGAGACCGGCGACGAGGGAGATGATGATCGAGCGGGAATCCTGAAATGCCAGGTCAAAGCCCAAAAGCCGGGCGGACGGTCGGTGTAACCGCTCCCACCGCCCCCGTCCGTGGGTTTTTCCGCCCCCGTCCGTGGACCAAGCCCGGTACGCACGGACGCATAGCGGACGGCGGCGGCGCGGGACGCCGCCTCGAACGGCGTATGTGCTGGTCAGCGGAATGGACCTCGGGTAGGAGCGACGGGCTGTAAAACCGTCGGCTCCGTGACCGCCGAACTTGCTCACGCGGACTTACGCCGGGCGCTGTTGGCGATATTACGCACAGTAGCAGAACAAGGGGACCGGGCGCCGCGGCCGTGGACCGGTTCGTGGACCGGCGCTTCAGATAATCCCAGAGTGGTGAGTGCCGTCAGTGCGATAATCCGTGCCATCTGTGCAGCTAGCGGGCCTAGTGCACGAGGCCATACTTCTCATAATCCGCCGGTCGTGGGTTCGAGCCCCACCCGCCCCACATACCCTCGCCTGCGGAAACGTTCGATTTGGCCCGGCTGGGCAGCCTGCCTACCGCATGGATGCGGGCATGGTGGCCGCGATGACCCCCGGCCGAGCGTTTCGCAGAGCGCCGCAAGCGCCGCCAGAAGCCCCGGCTGGCCAAGCTCGAACCGGTCAGGCCCGGCCCGGTCGGGCGGCACCCCAGCCTGACCAGGTATCCCGGCCCGAAGCCGCCGCCGTTCGCCCGCCGCTGAGCAGATGGACACGGCCGCCGTCGAGTTCGAGGAATTCCTCAGCCGGAGCGCCAGTCAACTCGTCACCTCCGTGGGGTGGCCCCCACGGCCGACGCTAGGCCTCACGCCACGGCCCGGCAAGCGCCAATCCCGCCCCCAGTGCGTCACCACAAGCCGTGCGGGACCCGAGCCGGCACAGAGCATAAATGGACCAAACGGGGTGGCGTTCCCGCTTCCCCGGAGCCGACTTGCCCCGGATGGTGTCGTCATGGCAGACCTGCCGCACGTGATCGGGCTGCTCCACCGGGCCGACTGGACCCGCTTGTCCCTGTCGGCCGAGTTGCGCTCCGAGACCGACCGGGAGCCGCTCCCGCACCCGTCGCGCGAGGGCTGGTCTCGCCGGTACCGCACCTGGCCGGGGCAGAGGCAAGACAACGGCCGCTACGTGGGGCGCGGAGCGCTGCTGATCGGTCCCGGCGGCCGGTGGCGCCTGGAGTGCCCGGTTCCCGGCCAGGACGCCGAGGGACAGGCCGCCGAGGGTAACGACGGCGAGCACGGCTGGTCATGGCGGCCGCCGGAAGTAGGCGGCCCCCCGCCGCTCCCGGTCGAGGTGGGCACCGCCTATCCGCCGCCGCCCGAGCTGCTCTGCCCGTCCTGCCTGCTCGGCGGGTACACCCTGGAAGAGCGGGGGCCGGTGCCCGTCGCCGGCCGCGACGCGACCGCCGTCGCGGCCACGCCGCGGCGCGACGTTCTCAGCTCCGGTCCCGGCTACGGGTTTCCCGACCGCATCTCTCACGACCGCATCGAGGTCGCAGTGGACGCAGAGCTCGGCATCCTGCTCCGCTGGACCGAGACGTCCGGCGGGGAAGTGCTCACCCGCACCGAGCTGACGGACCTGACGATGAACCCGCCGGAGGCGGCCGATCCCGCCCGGTTCGCCCCGCCGCCGGGCAGCCAGTTCGGCGAAGACCTGAAGGAAACCATGCGGCAGAAGTTCAGCGGGCCGGGCTGGGACGCCGCCGACGTGGCGGCGGGCGGCCTCGGCGCGCTGATCAGGCATGTGCCGCACCGGCGCGGTCACGGCGCGGCCGAGGAGCAGCCGGAGGCGATGCCGTCGCCCGACCCGCCCCCGCTCGGGCCGGCTGACGGCTCACCGCCGCCCGACGAGGTGCTCGACCTGCTCTATCGCAGCGGCGAGCCCCGCGACTTCGGCGCCGCGGTGCGGCAGTGGCACGACCTGGCCGTCGTGGCGGCCTGGGTGCCAGAAAGAGCCCGCGCCGCCGGGCGCGGCGGCTTCGCCAGCCTCCTCGACGCGATGACCAGCGATGAGAATGTGCTCCGCATGGACACCCGGCTGCGCGTCAGCGGCCCGGACCGGTACCGCCTCGACTTTGGGCCCCGCCCGGGCCGCACTGCCCCGAAGACGATCGCCTGCGCCGGCGAGCGCCGCGGGCAGGTCTACCCGGACCTGACCATGGTCGGCCCGGCCGCCCCGCTGGCAGGGCACATCGTCTTCCTGGCCGACGCGTGCTGGCTGCTCCGCGCCCGGCTGTCCGGCGGCACGGAGCTCACCTACCGCGGCCGGCCCGCCCGCCAGCTCCGCGTGACCCGTGCCCCCGGCGGTGAGGCCCGCCTGCCGGGGCCGCTGATGCTCTTCCCCGCCCCCGCCGACGCGATCGTGGACGCCGGCTCCGCCTGCTCTCCTACTCCGGCGACGCGCTCGCGACCTGGTGGGAGCTGGACGACATTAGCACCCAGCCCGCCGACCCGGACGAGTTCCGGGTGCACGTCCCGCCCGGCACCCGCACCGTGCAGGAAACCGGCAACCTGATCGCCGACGCCGCCGCGGTCTTGCCCGGCGTGAAGGGAACCGCGGTCCGCGCCGCCGCCGAGGCCGTCAACCGCACGGCCGGCGCCGTCTCCGCCGCCCGAACCTTCCTTGACGACCTGCGCGGCCATCGCTAGACAGGAGCACGCCGCGTTGCTTACCGCGGCTGCCGGTGCGAGAGGGCGCCTCCGGGTCCGCGGGCAGGACACATGTCCACCGGGAGCACCGGCTGATCACGCTGCGGAAAGGAAATTCTGCAGCATAAACCATGATCTCAGGCATCGAGCGATGGGCGGAGTCGTCCCGGCGTCAGACCTCGGGGGCTATGGGCGCGCTTGGGGAGGATGGTGGTCGGAGCCCCCGTATTCCATGCATTTCGGCCCGGACGGCGGGGGCATGGTCACGTTCCTGGTTTATCCGCCTGATGATCTCGTGCTGGTGGTCAAGATCCAGTGGCTCGGCGGTTAGCGACGTTTGGGTCTCTTGGCGCCTTCTGCCATCGGGCGTGGGCAATGCGCTTATCGGCCGGAAGGCGGTAACGTTCTGTAGCTGGCATCCGATGATCGCTATGGTCGGCGTGGACCGGTTCGTGGACCGGGCCATCGGTGCAAACAGTGCAATCAGGGCCATCGGCGGCACGGCTTCGTGGTATCCGTGCAGGTAGTGCGTACGGTGCACGTGGCCGTATTTCTCATAATCCGCCGGTCGTGGGTTCGAGCCCCACCCGCCCCACCGGTCGCACCATTGATCCGGCATCGACCAAGGTCATTCGGCGCCCAGAATGGGTAGCGAACGTATCCGGACCCGGCCACGCGCGATTGACACCAGCGCGCCCGTCTTAAGCTCGTCCGCCACCGCCGCCAGATTCGCGGCCAGGATGGCGGCCTGTTGATCAGGGGTGAGGCGATCCGCGGACCGGAGCAAGACTACCGAGGGGCTGACC
>JBKQQQ010000303.1:0-11692 GCA_052144275.1 Streptosporangiaceae bacterium | reverse complement strand
CCATCGCGGCCGGCAAGACCCAGACCCGCGAAGGCGCCCGCTACCGGCGGCTGGCCCGCCGCCGCGGCAAGGCCAAAGCCCAGGTCGCCGTCGGCAACACCCAGCTGAAGGTCTACCACAAGCTGCTGTCCAACCCCGGCATGCGGTATCAGGACCTCGGCGCTGACTACTACGAGCGCCAGCGCGACGTCCGCCGGCAGATCGCTCACCACGTCGGCAAGCTCGGAGCCCTCGGCTTCGAAGTGACCCTGTGCCGCACCCCCGACCCCCAACCAGACGGAACAAGCCCGGCCCAGGCCGCCTGACCCATACCGCCCCCGCAGGCCCCAGCTCCGCCGTAACCGCCGGGGCCCGCTGCCGCGCGCCCAGCTGAGGTCCTATTTTCGGGTCAGTCCGCCTCCCGGGCCGCCCCCACAGACATCCCACGGACACGACGGCATACCGCGGCACACCCCGGCACTCATGCTAAAATAGAGACGAAAACATCTCCTGAACAGGCGAAACGCAGGTACCGCAGGCTGCTAGCCGTGCCGATCGGTGGTGGTCAGGGGCAGGGTCGAACTGCCGACCTTCCGCTTTTCAGGGAGCAGCGTTCCCGCAGGTCTCAGCATGCACGCAGCCCCGGCGTGCGATCCGCGTGCGACATCAGTGCTTTATCACGATCGACTTGGGAAGCTTCGCCGCGTCGCCGTGTGCGGCCAGCTCGGACAGGGCAGAAGCGACCTCGGCGTCACGGCCGTCTACCGCGTGCAGATAGCGGTTGGCAGCTGCGGCGGATGCGTGACCGAGACGAAGCATCAAGTCCTTGGTGGTCGCGCCAGCGGAGGCAGCAAGAGTCTGCCCAGTGTGCCTCAGGTCGTGGAACCGGAACCCAGGCATTCCGGCCTTGAGGCGTGCGCGGTTGAATGCCTGGCGCACAGCGTCGCCTCGCATCGGACGGCCATCACGGCCGACGAATACCCGAACCGGACCCGTCCAGGCCGTCATGTGTGCTTCGAGCACGGGAAGTACATGCGGAGGAACGTTGACGGTGCGCTTCCCCGCATCGGTCTTGGGAGGAGCATCGAAAGCCTGCGGCTTAGAGAGCAATTCGATCCGGTTGCGCCGGACCGTCACCGTCTTGGCCACAAGGTCAACGTCATCGCGAAGCAGGCCAAGCACTTCCCCGCGGCGCAGGCCGCACCATGCGGCCAGCAGGATGGCCGCGCGATACCTGGGGGTAATGGCCTCGATGAGCGCGACGACTTGAGCTGGCGTAGCCACGGGGCGTTCCTTTGCCCGGTCCGAGCCCGCGCCCTGAATCTGGCAAGGGTTCTTGGCGATGGCACCGTCACGGACAGCAGTGTTCATTACCGCCCGCAGGAACCGGTAAGACTGCTGGATGGACGTGCGACCGCCCTTGCCGCGCAGCGCCGAAGCATGCCACTCTCGGACCACGGCCGGTGACATCGCCCGAAGCGGAACATCTTGCAGGGACGCCAGGTGAAGCCGCAGGTTACGTTCGCAGGTCTCCCGGTAGCGCGGCCCCATCGTCGGGTGATCACGCAACCAGGCCCGCGCGTAGTTGCCGAAAGATTCCCGGCCAAGATCCTCAGCCAGCCACGTACCGCGCGAGATGTCTGCCTCTGCTGCCGCAAGCCACCGGTCCGCGTCCGTCTTGGTCTTGAACGTCCTCGGCGCCGACTGGCGCAGCCCGGACGGCCCGACAAACGACGCCTGATAACGGCCAGACGGCAGCTTGCGCACATAACCGAAACGACGGCGCTTCGCGGCCACTTACGCCACCACCTTCCCGGCCCGCCACCTGACCCGGACAGGCTCCACCGTGCTTGCAGCAACGAAGTCACGGACCGCCGATTCAGGGATACGGACATGACGGCCGACACGGACGAACCTGATCCGCCGTTCGGCGATCAACCGCCGCGGGAACCGCTCCGTCGTCCCGAGTAGCTCAGCGACCTCGGCCACGGTAAGCAACCGCTCGATCTTGCTGTTTGCAGCCTTAGCCATCACGCCGCCTTCCCAGTGGACAGGGTCTCGCCCGAGCCAGCTGCGCGGCGTCTCGCCTCGGCGAGTGCGGCTTGCCATCGGGCGCGGTCGGCGACGGCATGCAGCAGCCGCCGCGTGTGCTCCATGTGGTCCGGGTCGCCGGGCGCAACGGGTTCCCAGGCATACCGGGCCGGGTCAGTTGCCGAAACACCGAGCGTGGCCAGCAGCCACTCTTTCCGGTCGGCCCGGTGGTCGGCCAGGGTCTTGCCGGACCATTTGCGGGAGACCAGGACCCGGCGCCCGGCGTAGCCGAGGTGATCGGCGTCGTGGGCCTTGCCCTTGCAGCAGCCGGGGACCAGGCCGGGGCGAGCGTTCTTGGGCTGGATGCCGTACCGGAGCCAGTTCGCGCACCGCGGTGAGCACGGCTGGAAGCGCAGCGCCTCGGCCAGCCGCGCCGCGTGGGCCTGCTGGGCGCCGGTCTGGGCCTGGTGGCAGTCGGCCACCTGCTTGGTGAGGTACTTGGTCAGGTAGCCGATGCACCGCCCGGCGTCCTTGGATCCGGACAGCACGCCCTGGGCGTCGAACCGGTCCCCGAACCGGGCCACATGCCACGGCTCGGCCTCGTCCCCGATGGCGTCGAGGGCCTGGTCCCAGGTCGGCAGGACTTCCCCGGTGACCGGGTCGAGATAGTTCCCGGTGGCCTCGTCCCAGACCGGCAGCTCGTCCCTGTCGTACTTCACCGTGGTCGTGCTTGGCCACCAGACCTGGTGGTAGGTGGCGGCGAGCACCCGCCGTAGTTCGGTGCGGGACACGGTGCCGCGCATCGCGAAGTGGACATGGGGGGCGAGGCGCCGTTGGGGTTCGACGGCGGCGAAGTACTGCACGTCGTAGCCGAGGTAGCGGCGCAGGTTCTGGATGAACCGGTCGAACAGCGCCGCGAACGTCAGCGCGTCCCGGGCCGCCCGGTCATAGTCATAGGCGGCCGGGTCGGCAGGTGCGCCGTCGTCACCGACCCGGCCGTAAGACGGGCAGGTCAGCGTGACGAACAGCGACGGGCGGAACGTCTTGCCGTCCGGCGCGGTGTAGGTCTTGCCGACCGTCCGGGGGTCGACCTTGCGGCGCGGCAGGTCGGGGGCATCCTGTCGGCGCCGGGTCGAGCGGTGCCGCCGTTCCGGCCGGTCCGGGTTCACTTTGCCGCGGATGCCCGCCTTGCTGATCTCCTCATCGAGCTCGGTGAGGAGCTCGTCAAAGTCGGTGGTGTCAGCTCCGGCCGCCGCCGCGGTGTCGCGCTGTTTCTGGGCTTCGGCGCGCAGCACGACCCACCATTGCTGGTCACCGGTGGCGGGTCCGGGGGTGATGGCGGGTTCGTCCTCGAGGTGCCAGCCCTCCCGGCACTGCGCGGCGCGCAGCGACCGAGCCCGTTCGGCGCAGGAGGGACACACTGAGGCCAGGGTGTGCCCGCAGGGGACGAGCACCTGGTCCACCTGCCCGGTGTCGAGGTTGGTGCGGCGCAGCTGCACCGGGCGGATGCACGCGCCGTGCTCGACGGCCAGGTCCCGGACGACCTGGCGGGCCAGCGGCATGGCCAGCCGTTCCGCCCGGGTGGTCCTGGTCGTGCTGGTGGTTTCGGTCACTGGTCACCTCCGTCCGGGTCGTCGCCGGTCCAGGTGTCGGCCCAGCCGCACAGGCGGCACTCAGCCCGCAGCACGGAGCCGCCGTGATCGAGCATGATCAGCCCGGTGGCGCAGACCGGGCACGGTTCGTCGGTCCGCCATGCCGTCACCGCGGTCATGCTGCCTCCTGCCAGTCCAGGTGCTCCGGCACGCAGGCACCGGCCAGGTCGCGGATGTCGCCGTCGGAGACCCATCCGGCGCGGACCCGCACCGGGTCCGGGTCGGCTTCCAGCCGGACGAACGCCACCCCGGCGCCGGTGGCCGGGTCGGGAGAGATCAGCTCGCAAGTCGCGCCGCGGTCCCGGGCACCATCGCCGAGCACCATGTCCACCTGCTCCGGCTCATCCAGCCGCATGGCGATCCGGTCCGGGAACAGGTTCCGGATGGTCAGCACGTCCTTGCGCGGGTCCTGCAGCGCGGCGACCACGCAGTAGCCGACCGCGCGGCCCTGGGTGGTCAGGGTGGCCAGCGCGGCCATGATCCGGTCCTTGCGCTTGCGGTCCGGCTGGTAGGCGGTCAGGAACGCGACCTCATCGACCAGCACCACCGTGAACGGGTCCTCAAGCGTAGGAGTGTGATCCCGCCGCCGCCCGGCGAACCGGGCTGCCCGTGCTTGCATGTCGGCCACCGCAGTCTCCAGCATGACCGCGATGGACTCCGGGTCGGCGGCGTAGTAGCCGTACATGTCGAAGATGACCCGGCCGTAGGCCAGCTCCATCAGCTTGGGGTCAGCGGCCAGCACGCGGACCAGCCCGGCGCGCATCAACGGGAACATGGCCCGGATCAGCGACCACAGCAGCGAGGCTTTCCCCGCCCCGGTCGCCCCGGCGATCAGGACATGCGTCCCGTGCAGCTTCACCAGCCACGGCAGCCCGTCCTCGCGCCGCCCGACCGGGAGCGCTGTGAGGTCGGGGCGGGCGGGGACCGGGTGGGCGGGGACGATGGCGGCCAGGGCGTCGCGGCGGACGAACTCCAGCAGCACCGCCCCGGATTTGGCGGTGCGGACCCGGCATAGCAGCGCGCCGAACCCGTGCGCCAGGTTCTCCGCGTGCTTGGCGAAGTCGGCCGCGGACTGCCCGGAGACGAGGCGGACCTGTACCCGGTCGGTGTACCTCGTGGCGGTGACCTTGCCGAGGACGGGCAGCAGGGTCCGGCCCTGATACCACGGGGCCAGGTCGGCGATCGTCATGACCCCGGCCCAGCGGCGCCGGTAGAACCAGGTCCGCCACTTGCGCCGCGCCGGGCCGGTCACCCAGCGGGTGAACGAAGACGGCCAGAACCACCACCAGGCCGCCAGGACTACCATGACCCAGGCGACAAGCCCGGCCACGCCGACCCAGCCGAGGTTCAGCCAGGTAAGCACCACCAGGGCCAGCACGCTGGCGGCCAGCGGATGCCGGGCTACCAGCCGGACCAGCCAGGCCAGCAGCCGGTACAGCTGGACAAGCAGCACGATCCCGGCCGGGGTCTGGTAGACCGGCGCCCGCCAGGCGGGCAGCGCAAACGGGTCACGGTTGTAGATCTGGGCCACCTGCTCGCCGGTTACGACCTTACGCATACGCTGATCACCTCTTTCGTGCACACGGGAGAGAACCCAGGGGCGGCCGGAGGTACCAGCTCCAGCCGCCCCGCCTTCATCAGTTGCGCCATCACGCCGCCTGCCCGGACGCCGCACCGGGATCGGCCGGGCTCTCGCGATTGACTGCGAGTTGTTCCAGCTCGGTCACGTACCGGGCCACCGCCTCGGCCAGCAGCCGCGCCCAGGTCACGTCGTCTGCGGTCACGTGGCTGGTGTCCGGGACGGTGATCGACACCTTGACGTGCGCGTCGTCGATCCCCAGGATCGGCGCGTGATCGTCATAGGTGTAGCAGTTGATCCAGGTGTTGCCGGTCAGCCGCAGGGACGACTGGACCTCGACCACGCCGCCGCTGGTGAACTGCACTGACGCTGATGTCGCCGTCATGCCGTCACCTCCCGGCCGCCGGGCAGCGGCACCAGGTCCGCCCGCTCCGGCCCGGCATCTAGCAGGGCTTCGGCCTTGGGAGTCAGCGTGTACGGGACCGGCAGGTCCGGCAGCGGCGGCAGGCCCCGGTAACGGCGCTCGACCGCGACCGCGTACGCCCACGCCTGACTGGCCAGCTGCCGGGCGAAGTCGACGTGCCCAGCGTCCAGCTGCTCCGGCAGGGTCAGGCTGATGAGCGTGGACCCGGCGCCGATGACGAACATCGGGGCGCGGCGCGGGAACGGCACGAACGCCACCTGGTGCCGGGAGCCGACCCGCAGGCACAGATGCGCGGCCGGGTTCCGCCGGGCCGTCACGCCGCGTCCTTGTGCTCAGGCGCCGGGCGGCCGATCCCCCGCGAGGGAGCCCGCACGCCGGTGGCCTTGAGCGAGTACGCCTGCCGGGCGCCGCACTTGCCCTTGCCCTGGCAGCGTCCGGTGTCCACGTACGGGGTGACCACCAGGCCGTCGAACTCGATCGCGGTGAACGGCGACCCGGCCGCCGGGGACGGCAGCACCGGCTGGTACTGCGCGGCCACCTTGACCTTGACCGTCAGCTGCCGGGCCGACTCCTGGGGGTCGATCACCTCGATCACCCACAGCGGCAGCCCGCTGGCCTTGTCTACCTGCTGGACCACCCGGTCCCCTTGCGACCGGTCGAAGTCCCGCACCATCTCGAACTTCCCGGCCGCGTACGCGCCGTCCGGGAACACTGCCCCGAACTCCACCGGGATCGGACCTTGAAGCGCCATTGGCGATCTCCTCTTACTGCGCCGCCCCTGATGGGCTAGCGTCACAGTCACTTCTCTACTCGTCTAGAGAAGATACCCTACTACTTGTATAGAGGAGTTGCGGGAAGGTGTCAAGGGCTAGTGCGCGGGCAATTCGTAGCTCAGCAGGTACGCATCCGCGGCCATTACCGTGTCGCAGACCTCGACGGCACGGCCGTCCACGTCAAACGCAGTACGGACCAGATGAAAGACCGGAACCCCGGGCCGCAGGCCCAGCACTTTAGTCTCATCAGGAGTCGGCATCCGGGCCGAGACATCCTCGGTGAACCGGGCCAGCGTGTGCCCCTGCTCCTCCAGCCGCGCGTAGATACCGCCCGGACCGGGGTTCGGGTCAGCGATCGGCGTCCCCTCGGCCAGGTCGGCCGGGATGTAGGACACGGCCGTCTCCACCGGCTTGCCGTCCAGCAGGTAGCGGCGGGACCGGACCACCACCTCAGCATCATCAGCCACGCGCAGCCGGTCCGCGATCTCGGCCGGTGGCCGTGCAGTGCTCACCGTCAGCATGTCCACCCGCGGGGTGGCGCCGACCTGCGCCGCCTCGACGCTGAACGCGGCCATGCCCTCCTTGCGGTGCCGCTGCGCGAACCGGTCCGATGCCAGCCGCCGCACCGGCGGACGCGACCGCACATACACGCCCCGGCCATGCTCGGCCGTGACCAGGCCCTCATCCAGCAGCACCCGCAGCGCGTTGCGGATCGTCATCCTGGCCACGCCGTAATGCTCCATCAGCTGCGCCTCAGACGGCAGCTGCTCACCCTCGGCCAGGCGGCGCCGCGCGATCGCCTCCCGCAGATGATCCGCGATCTGCTTATACACGGCCCGGTCGCTCGCCGGGTCAATCGCCTGCGTCAGCACGCCGTCACCGGCCATCGGGGACATCCCCCCAGCTTGTCTACACGTCTATCTCTGTTTGTATGATACCCGTGAGGTGATCCAGTGAACACCGCACCGCCCCGGCACTCCGTCAGCGTCAGCGGCGTCATCCCCGACGACCACGGCCGCGTGCTGCTCATCCGCCGACGCGACAACCAGCACTGGGAACCCCCCGGCGGCGTCCTGGAACTCGGCGAGACCATCCCCGACGGCCTGCGTCGCGAGATCCGCGAGGAAACCGGACTCGACATCGAGCCCGACGCCCTCACCGGCGTCTACAAGAACATGCCCCGCGGCATCATCGCCCTGGTCTTCCGCTGCAAGATCACCGGCGGCCAGCTCACCACCAACACCGAGGTAACCGCCTTCCACTGGGCCGATGAACCCGACATCCATCAGCTCACCAGCCAGGCCTACGCCGTCCGAATACTCGACGCGCTCCGCCGGGACACCACGCCCGCCGTCCGCCAGCACGACGGAACCGAACTCATCGGCTGAAATCGTCGTCTGACTGCGCGACTACGGCTGCGCTGCGTTGCCGAATTATGCCGTTCTTAGATCAAGGCGGCTCCGCTGCGCTCCGCCGCGGCCCGGCGCCACGCCGGGCTCTGCCTTGGGAGGCCCGCCCGGCGCGCGCCGGGCCAGCACGCGCAGCAGGCACACCTGATCAGCCGTCTCATTCGCCGACGCCACCAGCGCCCAGTCCCCGGCCACAGACAAGACAGCACACCCCTGGACGGATACCGGAGCCTCATCCGCTTCCGATCATGTAGCCCTCCAGGGCAGGCCGGTCAAGGGCGCTCCCTCCGGTCGCGTCGCCACGGCGATGACGCAAGCGCCACCCTTGACAGTCCCGCCCTTCCAGGCGGTTTCCGGCAGCTATCGGCTGAGGCCCCGCCACGCCTCAGCTAGCAGCCAGGAGACCGACGATGGCGCAGACCCGCTTTACATGCTCACTCACCAGGGCAGATGAACCCGCATGCCTGTCCTGCGCACGGGTTACGATCGCAGACTCCGAGGGCGCCACAGCTCGCGGGTGTCCCCGTCACGCCGTCGCCGCGCTCGACGGCATCACCGGCGCCCATGTCGACTGGGCCGACTCCAATGGCCTCAACGAATGGGAGCGCACAGCCCTCGAACTGCCCGAGGATCGGAGCAAACTCGGATAGGGACTAAAGGCTCTACCAGCGATTGCCCGCGGCGCGCAACGCTCGTCAGCCAGGGCACGAGAGCAAGGGTCCAGAACGAGATCCGGCACAAGAACACTCTTGCCCGCCGCCTTGCGCGACGCGGGAGGGGATACCCAATGTCACGCTCGGGGCATCCCGACCTCCACGCTACTGTGCGGGGGATCCGGCTGATCTCGGCTGCCGCAGGCAAACACGGAACGCGCCCGGGATTCCGCCTTCCTCTATACGGAGCCTTGGTGTTCGCGGGCATCCGCGTGCTCAGCCTGGCCACCGCCGCGTTCCTACTTCCCCGCGGGAAATTCCGTGAACTCCACTATTCGCTGCAGCACCTGATTGTGTCATGGGACAGCGGCTACTATCTGGGTATCGCTGTCCATGGCTATCCCCATGAGCCGGGCAATATACGTTATGAGACCATATTCGCCTGGTTCCCCGGGTATCCGGCGGCCATCCATGCCATCGCCTGGCTACCCGGAGTCAGCCCATTGTGGGCAGGCCTGGGCGTGACGATCGCCGCCGGGCTGGCAGCGGCATGGGGCCTGACCAGGCTGAGCATGACGCTGACCGGAGACCGGCGGGTCAGCCTGCTCACGACCGCGCTCTGGGCGATCGCACCCGGCTCGATCGTATTGTCCATGGTGTATTCCGAAGCCCTGTTCTGCGCCCTGGCCATCTGGTCCCTCATCGCCCTGGTGGAGCGGCGCTGGCTGACGGCCGCGGGCCTCACGGTCCTGGCCGGGACCGTGCGCAGCAGTGCCCTGGCCCTGGTCGCGGCGGTCACGGTCGCGGCGCTGCCCGCCCTGATCAGGGCCGTGCGGGCGCGGCAGCATATCGCCGCGTGGTGGCGCCCGGCGGCCGCGCTGCTGCTGGCCCCGCTCGGCCTGCTCGGCTACTGGGGGTACGTGGCCTGGGCGGTGCACCGGCCCGGCGGATGGTTCTGGGTCGAAAAGAACGCGCACAACGGCTTCGACTGGGGACACAGCACAATGCTCGCCCTGGAGAACGCGATCATTAACGAGCCCGCGCCCGATAGGGCGCTGATCTTGCTGGTGATCGCCGTGGCCGCGACGCTCGCCGCAGGCAGCCTGACCGAGCGCATGCCCATGTGCCTGCACGCCTACACCCTGGTCATAGTCCTGACCGCCCTCGCCACGGGGCCTGGGTACCTGGGCTCCAAGCCGCGCTTCCTGCTGCCCGCCATGCTGCTCGGCCTCCCATTGGCCCGCTTGCTGGCCCCGGCGCGAACGTGGGTGCTGACTCCCCTGATAGCCGCGCTCGCCGCCGCGTCAACCGGGGTCAGCCTCTATCTAATGAGCGTCGGATGGCCACCCTGAACTGAGCACAGACGCAGCTTCCCGCCTCGCCATGGGACACACAGCAGATCCCGCCACGCTCGTCGCCGTGAGCAGCACATGAGAACACGCTGGTAACGCGTAGGTCGCTGGGTGGTGACGAGGACCAGGGCGCCGAGGTGCCAACCGCCGTGCGCGACCGCAGAGGACGTGCCCGCTGCGTGCCCGATCGACCGGTCAACCGCGGGAACTTGCGGTCACTCCCGGACAGCCAGATACGCCTACTCACCTGCGTACACGCAGACTGACCCGCTGCGCAAACCGACCTTTTAAGCAGCGTATCGGCCCGCATTACCAAGCGACAATGCTGCCGGATGTGCCTAACTAGCGAAGACCAAGATTAGCGCGCTAGCCCATGCTCTATCCACAACACGGATCGACTCGGACAGCTCCGCGTGTGAGTGCATCTGTCTTCAATCAGTGTGCCCCACGGGGGCTACAGAAATTGAATTGGGTCAGGTCATGCTGGTCCGGGTTCGGTCTGGACAGTCCGTGAGAGGGCTGTGAGAGAGTGACCGTTTCCGCGTCAGCTGTCTCCCCCGTCCCGGGGGGTGCCTGGCCGGGCTGGGTAATCCCGCGGGCACCGGTTGCGCGTTGGATAGGCGTGGGAACCCAGCGCCTGGACTTCGCCGAGTTCTACCGGAGTTCCAGGGACGACTGCCTGCGCACGGTCGTGGTCATCGTCGGTGATCAGGACAGCGCGCAGGAGCTTGTCGCTGAGGCTTTCGCCCGGGCCTGCGCCTCCTGGCGCACCGTCAGCAGGCACCCGGCGCCCGCGGCGTGGGTGGTGCGCACCGCGCTGAACCTGAACATCGCCCGGTGGCGTCGCCGCCGCCGGGAAGTACCGGTCCCCGACCCGGGCATGCTGGCAGACCGGCCCGCGGCTGCAACAGCCGCCCAGGACCCGGTTGATCCGCAGATCATGGCCGCGCTGCTGCGGCTGCCCGCTCGTCAGCGGCAGGTCGTCGCGCTGCGGCTGATTCTCGACCTGGACACCCGTGGCACCGCCCAGGTGCTCGGCATCGCGCCGAACACGGTTATGGCGCACATGGCCCGCGCCCTGGCCGCACTGCGCAGCGATCTTGTTCCCGAACCACAGCAGGAGAACCAGCGATGAACGACCAGGAATTGATCACCGCCGTGCGGCAGTCCGTCCACGGGGTGCGCATGAACGTCCCGGCGGAGCAGATCGTCAGCCGCAGCCGCGCCATCCGCGCCAGCGGCCGCCGCAGGCTCGCCGCAGGCATCACCGCCGTAGCGGCCGCCGGATCAGTGGTGCTCGGCCTGGGCCTGTCCGGCGCGCTCGGCGCAGCACCGCACGGCGGGACCGGCACGATCCGCGGGACCGGCACGATCCGCACCGCGGCCTTCACCCTTACCCGCAACGCCAACGGCACCGACACGCTGACCTTGAGCAACAGCCAGATGCTCGACCCCGCCGCGCTCCAGCAGGCACTCGCGCAACACGGAATCCGGGCCCTGGTCAAGACCGGCACCTACTGCTGGTCGAACCCCGCGCTACCCGGCCCGGCCAGCATCGGCGTGCTGACCGTCGAGCGACCCGACGGCACCCCCGTGCTCTCCGGGCCGCATCGCGTGTCGATCGACAACGACGTGACCGTGATCAACCCCGCGGCGATGCCCGCCGGGACCGAGCTGTTCTTCGGCTACTTCAACAGCGGGCGCATCCACGCCCTCCAGCCCGGCCTCATCTACCCCCGCTCCTACACCTGCAGCACCGGCTTGCCGCCCGGCGGCCCCGCAGGCTCGTAATCAGCTGAGCGGCGTCCGCCAGCCACCGCTCGGGGAGGGGACTTCCAGT
>JBKQQQ010000302.1:0-3196 GCA_052144275.1 Streptosporangiaceae bacterium | reverse complement strand
CCGTGACCGGCAATGCCCTGGGCGGCGGCCTGCAGATCGCGCTGGGTGCCGACATCCGCATCGTCGCGCCGGACGCGCGCATGTCGGTGCTGGAGATCAGGTGGGGCCTGGTGCCTGACATGACCGGAAGCCAGCTGCTCCCCGAGCTGGTCGGCCGGGATGTCGCCAAGGAACTGACCTTCTCCGGGCGGGTGGTGCGCGGCGAGGAGGCCGTGGCGCTCGGCCTGGCGACCAGGGTCGATCCTGATCCGCGTAAGGCCGCCCTGGAGCTGGCCCGCAGCGTCGCCGGCCGCAACCCCCACGCCATCCGGGCGGCCAAGCGGCTGCTGGACCTGGCGGGCCGGGTGGATCTGAAGACGGGTTTCGCCGCGGAGCAGGAGGAGATCGGCGCCCTCATCGGCAGCCCGAACCAGGCCGAAGCCGTCGCCGCGGAGTTCGGCAAACGCCCGCCCCGGTTCACCGACCCAGACTGACCCAAGCTGACCCGGGCGGCATAAAGATCTTTGTACCGAACGATCCGTGGTGCGTGCCCTGCTCCCGCTCGATCGCGGTACGTAACGCGACGCTGGTGACGGACGCCAGCTTGGCCAGCCGCGTCGCCGCGGGCATGTCCGGTGAACTCGCCGTGCCGCCGGGCGCGCGGGTCGAGAGCGCGCCAGCGGCGCACCCGAGCGCGGCTGCCTCGGGCAGGGCCAGGCCCTCGAGCAGGCCGGCGATCAGGCCGGCGTTGAAGCAGTCTCCCGCGCCGGTGGCGTCGACCGGCGTCACCGGCGGCAGGCTGACCCGCACCGGCCCGTCGGCGCACAGCGCGCCTCGTTCGCCGAGCTTGACGACCAGCCGAGGCCCGGCGGCGGTGAGGGTCCTGGTGGCGGCGTCCAGGCTGGCCGTGCCGCTCAGCCGCAGCGCCTCGGCCTCATTGGGCAGCAGCACGTCGGCCTGCGCGATCGCGGCGGACAGGCGCTCGTCGCCCCATCGCCCGGACGGATCCCAGTTGGTGTCCAGCGACGTGGTGGCGCCGGCCGCCCGCGCGGCCGACAGCAGGTCGGCCAGGCCGGGGCCGAGGGAGCCCTCGAGCAGGAAGTAGGAGCTGGCGTGCACATGCCGGGCCCGGGTGAGCAGGGCGGCGGGGACATCTGCCGCGGTCAGCGAGGCCACGGCGCCCAGGGCGGTCAGGATCGCGCGGTCCCCGCCGCACGACAGCGCCACCGTCATGCCGGTGGGCAGGCCGACGCGGACGGCGACGGCGCTGACGTCGACCCCCTCGGCGGCCAGCTGGTCCAGCATGAACGCACCGGGACGGTCGGCGCCGACCGCGGCGACGAGGGCGACGCGGAGCCCGAGCCGCGCCGCGGCGACGGCAGTGATCGCCGCGGACCCTCCGATGACCATCCTGATGCTGCTCACCAGCTTCTCCCGCTGGCCGAAGACGGGGGTCACGTCGTCGCCGAGGACGAGCACGTCCGGATTGCCGTCGCCGAGCACCACCAGGTCCACGTCATGCGGTGACAACATCGACCCCGGCGTCTTCCAGCCGGGCGGCGTCCTCGGCGGTGATGCCGGCGTCGGTGACCAGGACGTCGATCTCGGCGGGGGTGCAGATCCTGGCGAAGGCGCACTGCCCCACCTTCGAGCTGTCCGCGACGATGATCACCTTGCGGGCCTGCCGTCCCATCAGCCGGTTGATGCTCGCCTCCCCTTCGTGGTGCGCGGTCGCCCCGGCCACGGCGTCGATCCCGTCTACGCCCAGGATCGCCACGTCGAGCCTGACCTGCTCTAGCACGTCGGTGGCCAGCGGACCGGTGAGCTCGTAAGACTGCGGCCGCGCCACCCCTCCGGTCGTCACGATCTTGATGTGCTGCCGGATCGCGAGTTCGGTCGCGATGTTCAGCGCGTTGGTGACCACGGTGATCGTCGGCGAGGGCCCGGCGGAGACCAGATCGGAGCGGGTGGCCAGGGCCCTGGCCACCTCCGTGGTCGTGGTGCCGCCGTTGAGGCCCGCGACCTGGCCGGCCCGGACCATGCTGGCGGCCAGGGCCCCGATGCGCTGCTTCTCGGAAGGATGGCGCTCCGTCTTGTAGCGCAGCGGCAGGTCGTAGTTCACCGCCTCGGCGACGGCACCGCCGCGGATCCTGGTCAGCATCTGCTGGCTGGCCAGCTCGTCGAAGTCCCGGCGGATGGTCGCCGCGGACACGTTCAGGGCCTTGGCTGCGTCTTCAACCTGGAGCTGGCCCGCCGCGGCCAGCAATTCCAGCAGCTCATTCCACCGGCGATAACGGCTCACCGGCGCCTCCTGCCGTCGTGACTGGACGGGCCGCCGGTTCCCGCGGTCCGGCCGCCCCTTCCTGAACTATGCCCCCGGCCCCTATCACGCCGAGCAGCCGGGCCACCTCTGACGCGATCGCGTCGCGTCCCGCCGAACCGTACCGCCTGGGATCGACCACCGCAGGCTCGGCGGAAAGGAAATGGCGGACAGCGGCGGTGAAGATCTTGTTCAGCTGGGTCGCGATGTTGATCTTCGTCATCCCGGCCCGGATCGCAGCCGCCAGGTCCCGGTCCGGGACGCCGGACGAGCCGTGCAGGACGAGCGGGACGCTGACGGCACGGCGGATCCTGGCGATGAGGCCGAGGTCCAGCACCGCGTCGCGGGTCAGCATGGCGTGTGAGCTGCCGACCGCGACCGCCAGCGCGTCCACCCCCGTGGCCGCGACGAAACCGGCGGCCTCGTCCGGATCGGTGCGGGCTAGCGGCGAGTGCACGCCGTTCTTGCCGCCGATTTCCCCGAGTTCCGCCTCGACCCAGGCGTCCCGTTCGTGACACCACCGGGTCACGTCGGCGGTGGCCCGGACGTTCGCCAGGTACGGCAGCCTGGACGCGTCGTACATGACGGACCTGAGGCCGAGCCGGACTGCCGCCCGGACCAGTGCCGCATCGGACGCGTGATCCAGGTGCACCGCGACGGGCACCGCGGCCGAGCACGCGACCGCCAGGCAGGCGCGGGCGATGGGCTCGAGGACGCCGTGGTAGGCGGCACAGTTCTCGCTGATCTGGAGCACCACCGGAGCCGCGGCGGCCTCGGCCCCGGCGACGATCGCCTCGGCGTGCTCGATGCCGATGACGTTGAACGCGCCTACGCCGCGCCCAGCGGCCCGGGCCGGCCCGATGATCTCACCCATGGCGGCCAGCGGCATCAGCGGAC
>JBKQQQ010000301.1:0-2663 GCA_052144275.1 Streptosporangiaceae bacterium | reverse complement strand
GCAAGGCGCGGAACGCCTCCCACCGCTCATCGGAGTCGAAGAGCACCTCGAACACCACGCCATAGCGGTGCTCATGCCACGCCCATTCGATCGCGCCGTGCGTCAGCGCCGCCTCGGTGAGGTCGTCTTGATAGGAGTCTTTCCAGCGGCGAGCGGGCAGCTCACTAGCGTCGAAGACTTCGATCGACCACCACTCGGACACGTCTATGCCACCGCCATCCGGTTGCGTTCTGGCCCCCGCTTAAGATAGTACGTCTTTGGACGGCCTGCCGATAGGCTCGTTCCCCATGAGAGGGACGGGCCTGAGGCTGTCGGTGACGCTGCTCACCGTAATCCCGTGGCGCGAAGCACAGGCCGCGAAGATGGCCGGGGACGGTACCGCACTGGCGCCGGAACCTGGCCAGACGCCGGAACCGGCCCTGGCGCCGACATTGCCCCAGGCCACCGTGACCGCCGCAATGGCGTGGGCGCCGGCCGTGGGGCTGCTGCTCGGCGTCATCGCCTCGGCCGTCCTGCTCGTGGCCGATCACCCGCTCGGAGCCGGGCCGCTGACCGCGGCCGGGCTCGCGGTCGGCTCGCTCGCCCTGCTCACCCGGGGCCTCCATCTCGACGGGCTGGCCGACCTGGCGGACGGCCTGGCCAGCGGCAAACCCGCCCCCGCCGCGCTGGAGATCATGCGCCGCTCCGACATCGGGCCGCTCGGCACCGTCACGCTCATCCTGACGCTGCTCATCCAGGTCGCCGCGCTTAGCCACGCGGAATCGGCCGGCCCTGGCCGCGGACCCGCCGCACTGATCGCCGCGGTCGTCACCGGCAGGCTCGCCCTGACCTGGGCCTGCCGCCGGGGCGTGCCGGCGGCCAGGCCGGACGGGCTGGGCGCGCTTGTGGCGGGCACGGTACGCCCAGCGATCCCAATTGTGACCACGCTGGCCACTGTGGCGGCTGCGGTCGCAGCGGTGGTGATCTCCGCGACGATGATGGGCGAACCGCTCGGCTGGACCCTGCCGCTCGCCGTCGTCGCCGGCCTTGGCGCCGCGTTCGTCGTGCAGCGGCACGCGGTGCGCCGACTTGGTGGTATCACTGGCGACGTTCTCGGCGCGCTGGTCGAAGTCACGGCCACCGTCACCCTGGTGGTGGCCGCTATGGGCCCGCGGGCCTTACTGTAACTCGCCGGGACAAACCGAGGTCGTTAGCCCCGGAAGCGCTCGCCGATCTGCCGAGCGACGCTCTCCGGCGCAAGGTCGACGGCGCCCTCCCAGTGCAAACGCTCTAGGAACGTCGAGTCCGAGCGGTAGAAGGGCTTCAGGTTCGAGCGGCAGGCCAGGCGCAGGTTCAGCGGATAACCCTCGGTGGCTGGAGGCGCTCCGTAGATCGCACAGTTAAAGCTCTGGAAACCCATCTCCGCATAGGCACCCAGAATGAGCACCAGCCCGTGGGCCAGCTCGCCGATGAGATCGTCGTCTAGCTCCGCGGGTGAGGAGATGCCACCGATGAACGCCCTCAGCTCGGCGGGGGCGATCGGAGCAAAGCTCACGATCCACTGGATGCGCCCAGTATCCCCTAGGTAACGCTCCCCGCTGCGGCGTTCGGCGTCTAGGTAGGCGTCAAACCGCTGCGGGGGCACATCCGCGAGCATGCGCTGCATCGTCGTCGGCTGGGAATCAACGATCCCCTGCAAATGGGGATGAAACAACGAGCTCCCCGAGGGCAGCATATGGTTGGCATTAATCGACGCCCACCGCGATTGTGGATCTGCCGCCATCACCGCCTTTGCAAAGGCGACCTGCGTGGCCAGGTTGTCGGTAAGCAACCGCTGTGTGATCTCGCCGAGCGGCAGGTAATGCAACCTGGGCGAGTAGACCGACACCGAACTGTGCGATGAGTACGCGTGCAGATTCGCGAACAGGACGGCCTCGCCGCGTGCGATCAGCCCGTCAGGGTGGATCCTGGCCGCCAGCCTAGGAGTCAGCCGGTCGACCCGGCCAGGGCAAAATGGGCAGTGCGGCTGGCTCTCCCGCGCAAACGCCTCCAAGTCGAAGTCGCTGGGGGGCATTAGCCCGCGCTCGGGCAGGATGCGTGAGCTGTGTCCGGTCAGCGGATCAAAGCGCACCTCGATGGTCGTGCGGACTGGCTCGCCCGTGCTTGGCTCGATTATCTCAGCGGTCAGCAGTTCACGTCTTAGTTCCATCTCCTCGCCTCGCTGTCAGAGAGAGTCGCTAGCGCGGATTTCCCGCAGCTACTCCGGCGCGGGCGGGCAACCCGTGCTGGAGTAGCTGCCGGGCCTGCGTCAGCGCATCCCGACGTTACCGGCTACCGGACTGGGTGCGCGCCATGCGGCGTGAAGAACTCGATGGTTCGGGCCCGATGAGATTGACCGAGCCTATGACACAGCACCCGACCCGAGGGATTGAGCTGACCACTGCTGGCTTCTGGGGTTGCGACACGTCAGCTCAGCCGGATCCGCGGGTCCGCGACGGTCAGCGCGATGTCGGCCATCAGGTTGCCCAGCACGGTCAGCACCGCGCCGATCAGCGTGTACGCGATCAGCACCGGATAGTCCTCGTTCCCGAGGCTGTTGAAGAACAGCAGGCCCAGGCCGTCATAGTTGAAGACGAACTCGGCGATGAGATTGCCCGCGAGCAGCGCCGGGATCGACAACCCCA
>JBKQQQ010000300.1:0-9877 GCA_052144275.1 Streptosporangiaceae bacterium | reverse complement strand
CGGTGGCCGCGCTTGCCTCGACGGCCTGGGAAATGCCGAAGTCGATGACGCGCGGGCCGTCTTCGGCCAGCAGCACGTTGGACGGCTTCAGGTCGCCGTGCACCACCCCGGCGGCGTGGATCGCGCTCAGGCTCTCCGCCAGTCCGGCGGCCAGCGCCAGCACCGTGCGCACGGGCAGCGGCCCGTGCTCGCGCACCGCCTCGGTCAGCGACGGCCCGGCGACGTACGCTGTGGCCAGCCAGGGCGTCGGGCTGTCCAGGTCCGCGTCGACTACGAGCGCGGTGAACAAGCCGCTTACCTTCTGGGCCGCCGCGACCTCTCGCCGGAACCGGGCCCGGAACTCGGGATCGTTCGCCAGCTCGGTCCGGATGACCTTGACGGCGATGGGCCGCCCGCCCGCGGACATACCGAGGAACACTTGTCCCATGCCGCCGGTACCCAGCTGACCGAGCAGATGATACGGCCCGATCTCGCGTGGGTCCTCGGGCTGCAGTCCCGCGTACCCCAATTTAGACCCCGAATGTCGGCAGTGCCTTCCTTCATGGTATATCCGGCGATGCGATCCTTGGGAACCCAGTACTCGGCGTATGTGTACCGTAACGGTTGCGCAATAACGATCACCCTGCGGCGGGGCGCCTGCGGCGGGAGCGGAGCAGGCCGGCGAAGCCTCCCGAGGTCAGCAGCGCCCCGGCCGCAATCGTCAGGAGCCACGGCGCGGGATTGGTGGGCAGGCGTGGCGCTGTGCCGCCAAAGCCCGCCTCGGCTCCGCCCTTCGGCATGATCTGGCTTCCCGCCGAGTCCTCTAGGGCATCGACCCTCAGTCCGGAGGAGTCGTCAAGCACCACGATGGTGTGCACCGTGTCGGGGGCCACGCTGACCGACGTGGCGGCGTGCTCGCCCGACGCCGTGAACTGCACCGTCTGTGCGCCCGGCGAGACAGCCACGTACGACGTGGCCAGGCCGAAGGCCAGTTGCCGGGCGAGAACGTCCGGTCCGTAACTGACGGTCACCAGGTGTTCCTTGAGCGACGCCTGGACCACCCGGACCAGGGCCTTCCCCGCGGGGGTGGCGATCTGGTCCTTCAGCACCTCCACCCGCAGGCCCGGGTCGGGGCCGAGGGCGGCCACGGTGTAGGGCGTTCCCTTGGTCACCATGAAGCTCGTGATCAGGGCCGGAGGGCTCGAGGCCGGCGCGCCGAAGCCCCGCATCGCCACCGAGTACTGGCCCGGGCTGACCGCCATGTAGGCGGACACGTCGCCGTAGCTGACGTCCCGCAGCACGGTCGGGTGCGCAGGCTCGCCGAACGGGTACAGGTAGATGTCCATGGCGGGTGCCTTGGGCGACAGATGGGCAATCCGGACCCACGCGACTTGTGCGGCCGCTGGTGCCGTGGTGGCGGCCGACGCCGCGGGTGCTGCCGCCGCGACGAGGGCGGCCGTGCCCCCGAGCAGCGTGGTGATCGCGGCGAGCCGGGCAAGCGTGTTACGGAGCCCCATGGTTATGTACCTCTCGTTTACCTAAAGAAATCGCCGTCAAGAGCCCCAGCGGACTCGGCGCGGCGAACTCGATGCTCAGCGCGGGTTGGCCGCCTGCGGGCTGGACGACGGCGTGGGCAGGCAGGTACGGCGGGGCCTGGGCCCGCACAATGGCGAGGGCCGCGGCAAGGTCGGCCGCCCCGTTCCTGGCGC
Source organism: Streptosporangiaceae bacterium (assembly GCA_052144275.1). Classification (GTDB taxonomy): domain Bacteria; phylum Actinomycetota; class Actinomycetes; order Streptosporangiales; family Streptosporangiaceae; genus Palsa-504. The sequence continues at coordinate 8,189 of JBKQQQ010000300.1, read as the reverse complement.
TGCTGGTGAGGGTGACCTCCCGGAAGAGCACCTGAGCACCGGGCGAGGCGTCACCGAACGAGGTCACGCGGAAGGTGTACTGGGACGCCAGCGCCGCGAGCGTCGCCAGCAGGCGAGAATCCACCTCACCGGCCCGTAGTTGGGCGGCATCAGCCGCGGTGAACTGGATACGCCAGTTCCGCAGCAGCTGAGATCCTGCCGACCTTCTGGAAGCGAGATCCGCACGCAGGGCGGCCTGGTATGCGGCCGCTCCGCCGGGCTCGGCGGCGCGGACCTCGATCCGGGCGCCGCCCGAACCGAAGCTCGCGATCAGCGCGGGCGCGTACTCATCGGCGAGCCGGCTGCGAACCGACGGGGAGGTCACCAGCACGCTCGCTCCGAGCGGGCTGGCCGCGGCGTCCTGCAGCGGCATCAGCCGGCCCGCCGCGACGTCCTGCTCCTGCAGCGCGGCGCACATGTCGGGATAACACGCGATGATCGCGTTGCCGCTCACCTGGGCGGCGATCCAGGCCGCGGCCGCGGAGCGGGCCGCCGCCAGCGAGGATGTTCCGGGCGCGCCGGCGTTGCCTGCTGGCGAACTGCCGGCCGCGGCCGCCCGCGGGAGCGCGGAAGCGGTGCCGGGGAAGACGCCGGTGACCCGGAGCACGGCCACGGTGACGAGGGCCAGGCCCAGCAGCATGGCCGGCAGCCGCCAGCGCCAGGCGACCGGCCGCCGCTGCCACGCGCGCACACGGTACCGGTCCCGGCTGAGCCGTCCGGTGGTGCGCCGCGGTCCGAAACCGATCGCGCGCAACCGCCGCAAGGCGGACAGCTTGACGGTGGTGACCAGGACCCGGCCCCAGTTAGGCTCCGCCGGGCGGCGCGCGGCCGCGGTGCTCAGGACGATGTCCCCAGGTGGCACAGGATCCCTGTTGCCCTCACCCACACCCACCACCCCCCAGGCGCCTCAAGGCGCGAGGTACTCCCGGCCCAGCAGAGCACACAAGCAGGCCTTCCTCAACCGAAATGGCCAATTGGTAATTATTCGGTCCAAAGCGTGCCAGGCGCGGGAACGCCGGCTCAGCGGGCCACGGGGGCGTACCGGCGGCGGCGCTGGTGACGCCTGCCTCCGCTAGGCGGCTACCGCGGCCTGATGCCGGCGTGGCCGGTGCTGGACGGCGGCGTCCATGATCAGCGTCCCCTTCTGGTCGTAGACGACGGCGCCCGCGGCGCGCAGGGCGGCCTGGCTGGCGCGGTAGTGATGGCCGCAAAGCAGCAGGTCAACCGGCCCTGGGCGGGTCGTGCTGGCCGGCATCATGACCCGGACCACCGGTCTGGCCGGACAGCAGCAGGCCGACTCGCCGACGCCGACGGCCATGCCGATTTCGGCCAGCTCGTCGGCTAGCTTGGCCCGGTCGGCCCGGGTCACGGTCTTGTGGTGCCCGAACATCTGCATACGCTTACCCTCTCGCCGCAGCGAGCCGGCCAGTAGTGGCGTTATACCCGAGCGCATGAGTGCGGAGGACTCGTCTTCCCCCGGGACGTTGGTCACTACGAACCGGCGCTGCCCGCCGCGGTGACGTGGCCGGGCGCCCCGGCCTGTCACGGCTGGGCCTGCGATGTCGTGGCGCGTGTCATAGTTGATCGTGACGGCTGCCCGGGTCTTGCTCACGCCGGCCTCAGCAGACCGGCATCGCAGTGACAGTTTTGGATGTCCCGGAGATACAGATGAGCTTGCCCGGCCGCCAGCAAGTGGTTCTCGATCAGATCGAGCGGGTTCTGGCGGCGGCTGATCCCCAGCTGAAATCAATGTTCGCGGCCTTCACCCGGTTCACGTCGCACGAGGCCGTGCCGGAAACCGAGGTCATCTCCCGCCGGACGGTACGGGGGTGGCTGATGATGATCTCCATCATGGTGGTCGGCGTGCTGAGCCTGGCCATGCTCTTCGTCGTCGCCAACAGCAGGGCCTGCCCGGGCCTGTCGTCGGATCAGGTCGTCGCGAGCGCCGCGGTGCGGTTCGCCGGCTGCAGCAAGGCCACGAACTCCTGGAGCAAGGGCGGCCGCTGAGCGACCCTACCCGGGATGCCTGGCGCGAGCGGCTTTCTTCAGCTCTGATACACCGTCTTCGATGCCGTGGGCCAGCACGGACAGGTCTGGGTTGGCGGCGAAGTCGCCGGTGATCCCGAAGGTGACGTCGCCGCAGTAGGTGAAGATCGAAATCCCGGTGCGCAGCGTCGTGGCGATCGGGACGTACGGGATGATCTCCACGAGCCGGCGGCCCATCCCGTAGAGCGGCTGCCGGGGGCCTGGCACATTCGTGGTGACCGTGATGATCTCCCGCTGGGGCAGGCCGAACGCGAGCCTGACCCACCACGACGCGAACGGGAACGGGGTGAACCGGCCGAGGGAGGTCAGGGCCTCACCCGCCATCGCTTCCTTGCTCGCCTTCAAGGCCAGCAGTTCGGACCGGACGGCCGCGAGCCGTTCGGCCGGGTCGGCCACATGGACGGGAAGGTCAGCCAGGACCGCGGAGACCTGGTTCTCGTACACGCTCTCCTCGCCGGGCGCGCGGACAGACACCGGGACCAGCGAGCGGACCATGTGCGGTCCGGGCTCCTCGCCCCGGGCGAGCAGCAGCGCCCGGAAGCCGCCGCTGATCGCGGCCAGGACCACGTCGTTCACGGTGCCGCCAAGCTCCTGCTTGATCGCTTTGACGTCATCTAGCGACACCCGGGCCCAGGTGTAACGCCGCTGCCGGCCGATGTGCCCGCTCAGCGAGGACCCCGTGGCCGGCCACAAGGCCGGAGCCAGCTTCGCCATGGCCCGCGCGGTTTCTGCGGCTTGCCGGAGGACGGCTGCCGGGTCCGTCACGGCCCTGCTCAGCGCGAGGGTTTCCCGGACCGGGAGCACGACCGCGTCCAGCGCGGCCCGGGCCGCCAGCTCGGCGGAGGAGGGCTCGGCGGTCACGGTCCGGTCGTCGGCGACGGGCGGCACGGGTTCTTCGGAGAAGTCGAAGATCACGCGGTACAGGTCGGTGCCGGAGACTCCGTCGACCATGCAGTGATGCACCTTCGAGATCAGGGCCCAGCGGCCCTCGGGGAGTCCTTCGGCCACCCAGTACTCCCACAGCGGGTGATCGCGGTCGAGCCGCTGCGACATCACCCGGGCCATCAAATCCGCGAGCTGCTGGTCCCCGCCAGGCGCCGGCAGGGCGGTGCGCCGGACGTGGTACCGGATGTCGAAGTCCGGGTCCTCCACCCAGACCGGCCGTCCGAGGCGGAACGGCACCGTGCGCAGCTTGTGGCGGTAGCGGGGTACCCGCGGCAGGCGCCCGGCCAGGTAAGCCAGGAACTCCTCATGGGAAGGTGCCGGTCCCTCGAACACCGCGATCGAGGCGATCGCCATCGACACGTGCGGGTCCCCGTCCTCCGCATCGACGAACACGGCGTCCAGTGGGTTCAGCCTGTCCATGACGGCCTCCTTACCCGGCCACGCCGGGCTCGGCGCATGCTCGAAAAGTCCTCTTTGACCAGCATGGTAGGCCTTGCGGCGCTGGCTGGCCCGGGTCCGTCGTCCTGGCCGGTGAGGACCTTCGGCTCTCGGCGGCTGGCTTTGCGTCCTGTGCGTCTGGCAAGGTTGGGTCCATGACCGCAGGTGCACGGGGACCCGGGCTCGGGTAGCCGGATTTGGTGTCCCAAGGCGAGCGGGATCTGACGGTCGCGGTGACCGGCCCGACCGGAACCTTCGGGTTCGGCCTGATCCCCCTGCTCCAGGCCGACGACCGGGTGGCGCGGATCGTGGGCATCGCCCGGCGCCCGTTCGATCCGGCCGCCCACGGCTGGACGAAGATGGAGTACCGCCGCGGGGATGTCCGCGACCCCGAGGCACTGCGCGCCGCGTTCGGCGGCGCCGACGTGGTGGTGCACCTGGCGTTCCTGGTGACCGGGGCCGCGTCGGGTGAGGAGATCCGGTCGATCAACGTGGAAGGCACGCTGAACGCCTTCCGCGCCGCGGCCGCGGCCGGCGCGCGCCGTTTTGTCTATGCCTCCTCGGTGGCGGCTTACGGCTTCCACCCCGACAACCCGGTCGGGATGACCGAGGAGTGGCCCGTGCGGCCCGCGGCCCGGCTGTTCTACGCGCAGGAGAAAGCCGAGCTCGAGCTGCTGCTGCGGGCCGAGGCGGACCGGTCCGCCGGGCCTGCCCTGTATCTGCTGCGCCCGCCTATCGTCCTGGGTCCGCACGCCGTGGGCGCGAAGAGCCCGCTGCCCGGCCCGCTCGCGCCGCTCGGCCGCAGCCTGGCCAGGCGAATCGGCCGGCTCCCGGTGCCGGTGCCCGTGCTGGTCCCGGTGCTGCCCCTGCAGGTCGTGCACGAGGAAGACCTGGGACACGCGTTTGTGCAGTGCATCGTGGCCGCCGGGCCGCCCGGCGCCTACAACCTCGCCGCCGAGGGGATCCTCACTGGCGCTGATGTTGCCCGCGAGTTCGGCATGCTCCCGCTGCCCCTTCCCGCAGGTCCGGCGCAGTCAGCCGCCCGGGCCGTGGCGGCGCTGCCCTTCCTGCCGCCCGCCGCGCAGTGGGTGGAGGCGGCCAGCCATCCGGCGATCATGGACACCGCCCGGGCGAGAAAGGAACTGGGCTGGACCCCGCGCTTCACCGCGCTGGAGGCCCTGCGCGACACCGTGCGGCGGGATCCCTCGCCATCACGCGATCCCGGACCTGAATGATCTATATTCCTACTAGGCGCGAGAGGGTGCCTCCGGGTCCGCGGGCAGGACGTAGTCCACCTCTGCTTGTAGAACGGCGGATCGTGACGATCTCCTTGTCGGCCTGTAGCGCGGACCACAGGCTGGTGAGGGAGACGTCATGGCAACCCTTCCGGCTCGGCCAAACCTCAGCCACCTGCGCCGCCAGGCCAGGGACGTGCTGCGCGCCGCGCAGTCGGGTGACATCTCGGCAGTGGACCGCATCCGGGCGGTGTCCGATCGGCTGACCCTGGCTGCCGCGCAGCTGGCGGTGGCCCGCGAGTACGGGTTCACCAGCTGGGCCGGGCTGAAGGCCGAAGTCGAGGCGCGCACGATGAACCTGGCGCAGCAAGTGGAGGCGTTCTGCACGGCCAGCATCCGCGACTGGACCGGCCGGGCTGCCCGGATGCTGGCCGCCACCCCCGAGATCGCCGGTTACAGCTTCGCCACCGCGGTGATCCTCGGCGACGCCGGCCGCGTCCGCCGTGAGATCAAGCGCCGCCCGGACCTGGTGACCCGGCCCGATGACCGGACGGGCTGGACCGCGCTGCACGCGGCCTGCGGCTCACAGTGGCATCGCCTCGACCCGGCCCGGGCGGACGGGCTGCTGACCGTGGCCCGGCTGCTCCTGGACGCCGGAGCCGATCCCCGCGCCCGGGCCGGCCAGGCCGACGGCTGGACACCACTGCGCTGCGCGGTGGCCGGCGCAGCCAACCCGCCGATCACGCGGCTGCTGCTGGAGCGCGGCGCGGTGCCTGAGGACCACGACCTGTATCTGGCCGGGTTCGCCGACGACGACCATGAATGCCTTCGCTTGCTGCTCGGCCACACAGCTGACGTGGCGGAGATCGCCAGGACGGCGCTCTCCGCGCCGATCAGCCGCAACGACCTGGACGGGGTGCGGCTGCTGCTGGGGGCCGGAGCCGATCCCCGCCGGTACGACGACGGCAATGCTCCGCCGTGTCCTGCGGTGTACGACGCCGTCCGCTCCGCGTGTAGCCCCGAACTGGTGGACCTGCTGCTGGCCCGCGACGCCGATCCAGACGCCCCGGGCCCGGACCTGCGCTCGCCGTACGCCCTGGCCACCGCGCAGGGCCGGACCGAGGTGGCCGCCCTGCTGCGACGCCACGGCGCCGTCGACGACGCCACCTACATCGACCGGTTCCTGTCCGCCTGCCTGCACGCCGACCACGCCGGCGCGCACCGGCAGGTAACACGCCACCCCGAGCTGCCCGGCCGCCTCACCAGCTCCCAGCGGGCCGGGGCGATCGTGCAGGCCGCTGAGGCCGGTAACACCGCAGCCGTCAGCCTGATGCTCGACCTCGGCTTCCCCGTGGACGCTCGCGGCGGCGAGGATGGGGGCACGGCGCTACACGCCGCCGCCTACTGCGGCAGCGCCAGCACCGCCAGGCTCCTGATCGACCGCGGCGCCGACATCGAGGCACGCGACACCCACTGGGACAGCCCCCCGCTGGACTGGGCCGTCGTCGGCAGCGGGGAAAAGCCCGTGACCAACCCGCGCCCCGACTGGATCGCCACCGTCCGGATCCTCATCGAGGCCGGCGCCTCCACCCAGAGCATCACGCTGTCCCCCGATGACCCCAAGCCGCCCAGCCCGGAGGTAGCAGAACTCCTGCGCGGATACGGCATCGCATGAATCCGGCCCTCGCCATCACGACGGTCGCGGCTCGGCGGATCACCTGATCGCCGGGGCGCGGTAACTCCGTGTCGGACGGCGTGAGCGGGCCCCGCCCGTCCGGGAGCGGCTGGTCTGCGATCACCTTAGCCAGCCGGGACAGCGAGTCCTCGAGGTCCTGCGTGGTTACCACGTCGGCCAGCGCGAGGCGGACGGCGGCGAGCTCGCGGGCGAGGTACTCGGTGTCGTCCTTGGTCCGCGCCGCCACCTCCCGGTCGCGCTCGATGTTGGCCCGGTCCCGGTCGTCCTGCCGGTTCTGGGCGAGCAGGATCAGCGGCGCGGCGTAGGCCGCCTGGGTCGAGAAGGCCAGGTTGAGCAGGATGAACGGGTACGGATCCCAGTGCTTGACCGCGCCGATGGTGTTGAGGATGAGCCAGCCGACCACCAAAACCGTCTGGCCGACTATGAATCGCCCGGTGCCGAGGAACCGCGCCATCGCCTCCGCAAACCGCCCGAACGCGTCGGCGTCGTATCGGGCACCCATCTGCGGGGAGCCGCGCGGAACGGATAGATCGGCCCGCTCACCGAGGCGGCGAAGGGAAATCCGCGTCACGTCAGCCTCCCGTCCCCCGCCAGCCCGGAGGCAGCAGGCGGTCCAGTACATCGTCCACGGTAACCGCGCCCAGCAGGCGGCCGTCCTCGTCGCATACCGCCACGCTGACCAGGTTGTAGGCGGCGAACCGGGCCGCTAGCTCGTGCTCGGGCAGATCAGGCCGGACGAAGACACTCGCCTTGTCGACGCAGAGGCCGACCAGGGTGGAGGGCGGCCGGCGCAGCAGCCGCTGGAACCCCACGCTGCCGAGGTAGCGGCCGGTCGGCGTCACCATAGGCGGCTCGCACACGTACACCTGCGCGGCCGCGATGACCGGCATGTCCGGGTCCCTGATGCGGGCCAGTACCTCAGCGACCGGCGTGTCCGGTGTGACGATGAGGGGCTGGGAGGTCATCAGACCGCCCGCCGTCGTCGCGTCGTAACGCAGCAGCCGCCTCAGGTCCGCAGCCTGGACGGACTCCATCGCCGTCAGCAGCCGTTCGCGCTGCTCGGCCGGCATCTCCGCGAGCAGGTCCGCAGCGTCATCGGGCTGCATCTCTTCCACCACGTCGGCGCTGCGCTCAAGCCCGAGGCTGGCCAGTAGCCGGACCTGGTCCTGTTCGGGCATCTCCTCCAGCAGGTCGGCCAGTTCCTCGTCGTCGAGGGCGGCCGCGATCTGGCTGCGCCGACTGGGGGGCATGCCCTCGACAGCGGTGGCCAGGTCGGCCGGCCTCAACTCGCGCAGGCCGACCAGCTGCTCGACCAGCGGGTCCGTCTGGAAGAGCTCCGGATACCGGTCCCAGGGCACGATCGTCGGGCCGCGGTTCAACAGGCTCCGGCCATGCGAGACGGCCAACGCGGAGACCTCCCAGCCGACCCGCCGCTGCTCGTCGGGGCTAATGGCGACATCGACGACGGTCCCGTCCTCGACGTGCCGGCCGGACAGTTCGGAAGCCAGGATCTCTCCGGTCCGCTGGGTGAAACGCTCCAGGTCGATGGCACCGCCGGGCAGGTGGGCGCCGTCGATGGAGATCTCGGCGATCTGGCCCAGGTTGACGAAGATGCGGCGCCGCTGCAATGTCACTACCAGCCCCAGCGCGCGCGGCGGGTCCTTCCCGGCGGGCAGGATCACGACGTCGCGGATCCGGCCAATGGTCAGGCCCTCGCCGTCCAGCAGCGGACGGCCGTTCAGCCGGGAGGTGAAAATCTGGCCGCCGGTCATCGTCCAGGCACTCTCCTC
>JBKQQQ010000299.1:0-10364 GCA_052144275.1 Streptosporangiaceae bacterium | reverse complement strand
GCTGCGCCGGGCCTTCGTCTACAAGGAAAAGCCGCTGCGCACACCGCCCCACCTCGCCCGGCACCGGACCCGTCCCTGGCCCGCCCGTCTGAGGCGGTCCAGCGCACAGGAGACGATCACCGCCCTGGCCCGCTAGCGGTGATTTATCCGACGCCGCTGATCTTGTCGGCATCGATGGTGATCAGCAGTCGTCTTTGGTCGCGGCCGCCGTACCACGGATACGGGCCGCCCAGGTAACGCTGGGCCAGCTTCTCGATATGGCCGGCCGCGCCGTCCGCGGTCACGTTCACGACGCGCCCGCGAACCGTGAAGTACCTGACGGGGTTTTCCGGATCGGAGACGGTCAGGGCGACGCGCGGGTCACGTTCGATGTTCCTGATCTTCTGGAATCCGGCCACGCTGTTGATCAGGATGTGCTCGCCGTCGGTGTCGACCCAGGTCTGAGTCAGCTGGGGCGAACCGTCGGGCATCAAGGTCGCCAGGTAACACGGGCTGGGCTGGCGTAGCAAGGCGAGCAGGCCGTCGGGTAGGTTCACGTCCGGGTTGTTCCTCTCCAGGGTAGACAGGTTGGACCTTCAGCCGGTGCGTCCCTTGGACCATAGCGTCCGTGAGTGCGGAGCATCCGCCCCCATGCGGCCGATGCCCTGGACCGCCATGCCCGCCATGGAAGGGCTGACCACGGCCGAGCCGCCGGCGGACCTGCGGGCCCGGTGATGCACGGGCTGGCGCCTAGTTCGGGGACGTCAATCACTGCATCGCGAAGAAGATCGTGACTGCGGCTGAACGCACCTCACGCGGCATCGCCCTGGAAGACCTCGGCGGCATCCGGGAGAGGGCACGGCTCCGCAAGCCCCAGCGGGTCACGCTCAGCTCGTGGGCATTTGCCCAGCTCGGGTCGTTCATCGGCTACAAGGCGCGCCGCGCCGGGGTTGACAACGTCCTCTGTGTCAGTCGCGGACAGTGTTTACGCCAGCCTCGCGAACTCCCTCTTCGGCACGTCCGCGCCGAGCCCGGCCCCCGCTGCCGAAGCTCTCCGCCAGGCCATCCGCGCCCTCCGCCCGGCCGCACCACCGTCCGGTGACGGCACCGGCCTGACAATGGGGTCATGAGACTGGATGCCCGCCTGGCCGGGCAGTGGACGCCGGCCGAGCTGGGTGTGCATCCGGTGGCTGGTGGCGGCCCGCTGCCTGCGTACGTCCGTCGGCCGCACGACGAGCGGCTGCGGGTGATACTGGCGCCGCCGGTGGCCGGCAGCCGGCTGGTGGTGGTCCGCGGCGAGCCTGGCACGGGCACCACCCGGGCCGCCTGGGAGGCGGTCGCCGAGCTGCTGGCGGAGTGGCCGCTGGAATACCCGCGGACCGCGGCGGCGCTGGCCGCGCGGCTCGAGGCGGGCATCCCGGCCGGGACCGTGCTGTGGCTGGGCGAGCTGGGCCGGTACGCGGACGCGGACGGCGGCGCGGCCGCGCTGGACCGCCTGGACGACCTGTTCGACGAGGACGGCTACCTGGTCGTGGCGACTATCTGGCCCTGGCAGTGGGACGCCTGCATCGCCGCGGTCGGCGCCGGGCGCGGCGCGGGCGACCCGGCCTGGCTGGCCGGGCGGATGCTCGCCCGGCTGGACGAGCTCTCGCTGTATGACCCGTCCTCGATCAGCCCCGACTACGGCGGCGGGTTCCTGGACGTGCCGGCCCGGTTCACCGCGGCCGAGCTGGCCGAGGCGGCCGGGAGCGGCGACCCGGTGCTGGCCGCCGCCGCGGCCGCGGCCGGCCCGGACGGGCAGGTCACCCAGTACCTGGCCGGGGTTCCCAGGCTGCTGAGCCGCTACGCCGGCCCCGGCGGCGACCCGCGCGGCCGGGCGATCCTGACCGCGGCGATGGACGCCACCCGGCTCGGCCACGCCGGGCCGCTGCCGGCCAGCCTGCTGGAGCAGGCCGCGGCCGGCTGCCTGCCCGGAACGCCACCCGCCGACCCGGAAAACGGGCCGGACGGAGCGTTCGCCACCGGGCGGGAGGGTGCCACGGAAACCGGGCTGGCCTGGGCCTGCGCCGGAGGGGACGGCGGGGTCGCAGGGCTCGCGGCGGTCCCGGCCGGGGAAGGTGCCGGATACCGGCTGGCCGGCGCGCTCGACCAGCACGGCCGGCAGGCCCGCCAGGACCAGGCCGGGGCGGCCGCGCTGTGGCACGCGCTGATCGCGCACGCGGCCGGCGCCAGGACCGGCCTGCTGGACACGACGCGGCTCGGGCAGGCGGCGCGGGACCGGGGGCTTTTCCGGTACGCCGCCGCGCTGTGGACCGCGGCGGTGAGCCGGGGCAGCGCCGACGCGGCCGCCCGGCTGGTCAGCCTGCTGCACGAGACCGGCCACGAGGACGTGGGCCGGGCGGCGGGCTGGGCCGCGGGCCTGGTCCGGCTGAACGACCCGTGGGAGGCCGCCCGGCTGCTCGACGCAATGCGCGCCGCCGGGACCGGCGACGCGATCCGGGCCCTGGTGGCTCGTGACCCGGCCGGGCGGGCTGACCTCGGCGCCCGGTGGGACGCGCTCCGGCTGCTCATCGCGCTGGGCGCGGCCGGGGCCGGCGGCGCGGCCGAGGCGCTCGGTGCCCGCCTGGCCGAGCGCGCCCGGCTCGATGACGTGCCCTACCTGGCCGCGCTGCTGCGGGCGCTGGGCACGGCCCAGGCCGGCGGCGCGGTCCGGGCCCTGGTGGCTCGTGACCCGGCCCGGCACGCCGACCCGGACGACCCGCAGGAGACCGCCCTGCTGGTGACGGCGATGCACGCGGCCGGACCCGAAGCCAGCGACGCGACCCGGGCGCTGGCGGACTGGGCCGCCGGGCACTGCGTCATCGACGGCGCGCAGGCCGTCGCCAGCCTGCTACGCGCGATGCGGGCGGCCGGCCAGGCCGGCGCCGTCCGGCGGCTGCTGGCCCGCGACCCGGTCGGCCAGGGCGGGTTCGAGGACCCCTGGGAGGCCGCCGCGATGCTGGCCGAACTGCGCGCGGCCGGGGAGGACGGCGCCGTCCGGCAGCTGCTGGACCGCGACCCGGCCCGGCTCGGCAAGGTCGACTTCGCGGATTCGGTCGCCTGGCTGCTCACCGAGCTGCGCGAGGCCGGCGCCGGCGAGGCGATCTGCACGCTGCTCGCCCGCGACCCGGCCAGCCACGTCGACCTGAACGACCCGCAGGCCATCGCCTGGCTGGTGGCCGAACTCCAGCTGGCCGGGGATACCGAGGCGATCCGGACCCTGGCCACCCGGGTGGCGGACCCGGCCGGCCCCGGCCATCTGGCTTACCTCGCCGAATGGCTGGAGCACTTCCGGGCCGGCGGCGACGAGGGGCTCCAGGGCCTGCTGTCCGCCGACCGGGTCCGGCGCGCCGCGCTCGGCCCTCCCGGGGACATGGCCTGGCTGCTCGAGCACCTCGTCGCGGCCGGGGCCGGCGACCTGGCCCGGGCGCTGCTGGGCCGTGACCCCGGCGGGCAGGCCGGCCTGGACGACCTGAGGGACGTCGCCCGGCTGATCGCGGCGCTGCGCGCGGCCGGCGACTTCGGCGCGGCCCGAGCGCTAGCCGCCCGGGCCGCCAGGGACGCCCCGCAGGCCAGCCTGGCCGGCCCCGGCGGCGCCGCCGCGCGGCTGGCCGGGGTGCGCGCCGCCGGGGTGCCCGTGGCGGCCCGGGCCCGGCTGGACCGGGATCCCGCCCGGCAGGCCCGCCTCGACCGGCCGCAGGACGTCGCCCGGCTGATCGCGGCGCTGCGCGCCGCCGGGGCCGGGGAGGCGGCCGGGATCCTGGCCAGGCGGGCAGCGGGGGCCGGGATGTTCGGCGTTTTCCTGGCGTACCACTCAAACGGGACGGACACGGGCGGGGCGGTCAGCTACCGGTACGGGTGTGAGCCGGACCTGACGGCGGCGCCGCCGTGGCGGTGGGCCCCTCCGGGTCCAGGTACGGCAGGACCCGGCCCGGCCAGGTAGAGGACAGTGAGGAGGAACGCCGGGGCTGGCGGCCTGCTGACGAAGCGAGTGCGTGCGGTGCTCTGGCTCGCCCGCGGAGGCGAGGTCCCGCGCCCTCATGGCGACTCGCCTGCCAGGAGTCCGATGATCCTGACATACCTCATCGCGGTATGTGCGCGTGTTCGCGTTGCCGACTGTTGTGCATAGTTGTACAGGTTGGGTCAGCTCATCCTGGGGCCGGTACCTTTCGGCTATCGGGGCGGTCCTTAAGAGCAAGGGAGCCGAGTTGTGGTGAAGCCGGTACTGGAGGGCACGGTCGCGCTGGTGACCGGGGCTTCGAGCGGCATCGGTGCGGCCACGGCCGCCGCGCTCGCCGCCCAGGGCGCGGCCGTGGCGCTGGCGGCGCGGCGCAGGGACAGGCTGGAGGCGGTCGCCGCCGGTATCCGCGACCAGGGCGGTACCGCGCTGGTGCTGGAGTCCGACATCACAGACGAGAAGCAGGCGGCAGACGCTGTTGCGCGGACGGTCGCCGAGCTGGGGCGTCTGGACACGCTGATCAACAACGCCGGCGTGATGCTGCTCGGCCCGGCGGCCGGCGCGCCGCTGTCAGAGTGGCAGCAGATGGTCGAGCTCAACGTGCTCGGCCTGCTGTACTGCGCGCACGCCGCGCTGCCCCATCTGCTGCGCGCCGCCGGGGACAGCCCGCGTCAGGTCGCCGACATGGTGAACATCAGCTCGGTGGCGGGCCGGGCGGCCCGCAACGGCAACGGCGTCTACTCCCTGACCAAGCACGGCGTCGGCGCATTCAGCGAGTCCCTGCGCCAGGAGGTGACCGGGCGCTACGTACGCGTCTGCCTGGTCGAGCCGGGCGCGACCGCGACGGAGCTAGCCGGCCACAACCGGCCCGAGGTGCTCGACAGCATACGAAACCAGTTCGGGCAGACGATGCAAGCCGGGGACATCGCCGACGCGATCATCTACATCGTGACCCGGCCGCGGCACGTCGCGGTGAATGAGATGCTGATCCGCCCGACCGAGCAGCAGCGGTAGCCCGGCGCTGGCAGGGTGCCTCAGAGCGCCGGCTCCATCTGCCCGCGGCCCGTCCGCGAAGTCCCGCACGACCGGCCGCCGGATGAGCGCGCGAATTCTCTGCATAGCCAGACCGCCGCGCCAGCCAGGAGGGCCACGACAGCGGCAGTGACATTCAGTAACGGCTTCGTGACAAGCGTTTCCGCGGAAACGCCGAGGCCGCAACCGCCCAGCGCAGCGTCATTGCCGAGCTGACATAGGCGCCCGGATCGCGGCATGAGCGGTAAATCAGTCGACCGTGGTGCCCAGCTCGCCTACGGTGACAGAGACTGGCCGACCTGGCGGTAAGGGCCAGAGTCCGGTTGTCCCCGCGAGGGGTTCAAGAAGCGTCAGGAAGTAGACCCGGCCTGGCCGCCAGTCCAAGCCCGCTATGCGGCAATTGAGGACGTTCACCCCAAGCGCGGCGATGTATAAATATACAGCCTGGCCGGCTGGCCGCCGGAACCGTAACAAGGACGGCCGTGCAGCCAAACGATGCGAAGGGCTCTTGATAACCGCGCGCTGACCCGCCGTTACGGGCGGCTCCAGCTCAAGCCCCAGGCCTATGAGCGGTGATACAGATCTGGCCGGTCTGGGCTGGCACGTACAGCCCTCCAGGCATCTTGCTGCACCGATTCGGCGGGGGAGGATCCTGTCAAGCGGGGAATGGGCTTGGGGCAATGTATCAGCGTGGGTCAGGCGGCCTCTGAAGGGTGATGAAGCGATTCGCGCTAAGGAGTACCTGTCATGCCACCCTCCCAATCACGTCCCGTCCGAATGGAAGGCACCGAGCGTCGGCACGCTACCGGGGTACGCCGGGTCGGACCGGCTGATCCCGCCGAGCAGATCGTCGTCATCCTGATCACGCGGCAGCGCCCTGACGTGCCGGAACCCCCAGGCGTCGAGCACTGGGCGGCGACACCCCACAGTGAGCGGCGGTACCTCACTAACGAGGAGGCGGATATAAGGCATGGTGCTGCTCAGGAGGACATCGGCAGGGTCGTCGCCTTCGCGGCCCAGAACGGTCTCCAGGTCGTCGAGACGAACCTGCCGCGGCGGCTTGTGCAGGTATCGGGCACGGTGGCGCAATTCGATCGGGCTTTCAGCATCACCCTGTCGAGGTATGAGGCACCGTCCGAGACCTATCGGGGCTACGAGGGTGCTCTCGCTGTCCCGGCCGACATCGCCGAGGTAGTGCAGGCCGTCTTCGGGCTGGACAACCGGCGCTTGGCCGCCCGCGCCGGCGGCCCTGCGGTAACGATCACGCCCCTCACCCCACCGGACGTGACGGCGTTCTACGACTTCCCGTCGGTCCCGCCGGGCATCTCCGGCCAGACCGTCGGGATCTTCGAGTTCGGAGGCGGGTACGTGGTCGACGCCGGCGGTCATCCGGCCGACATCGACGCGTTCTTCGCGGGGCTTAATCCGCCTCTCCCGCCGCCGACGCTCACCCCGCCGGTCCCGGTGTCCGGGGGCTCGAACACGGTCCAGGGAGGCCCGGGAAATGTCAGCGGTGACGACGCGGAAGTGGCTCTCGACATCGATGTCGTCGGCTCGGTGGCCGTCGGCGGGACCATCGCGGTCTACTTCATCGGCAGCAATACGGAGACCGGATGGATCTCGGCGATCACGACCGCCATCGTTCCCGGTCCGGGCCAGCCGTCACCGTCGGTGCTCACCATCAGCTGGGCCTGGGACGAGGCTGACTGGAGTGCGCCGCAGTTGGCCACGATCAGTTCCTTCTTCAAGCTGGGGGCGAGCAAGGGGGTTACGGTGTTCGCCGCGACGGGCGACAAGGGGTCGATGGGTAACGCCGACGAGCCCGACGGCCGTGCGCATGCCTGCTTCCCGGCCTGCGACCCCTGGGTGACCGCGGTCGGTGGCACGACGATCGGAAACGTCTCTGGTTCGGCCTTCAGCGAGATCACGTGGAACGACAACGGCGTGACGGCCGGCGGCATCAGCACGGCCTTCCCCCTGCCACCCTGGCAGGCCGGAGTCGGGGTTCCGCCGTCGATCAACGACGGAACGACCATCGGCAGGGGCCTGCCTGACATCGCAGGCTACGCCAACGGCTACGACATCCAGCTGTACGGCGCTGACGCCGGGGTCTGGTGGGGCACCAGCGAGGCGTCGCCGCTTTACGCGGGACTGATCGCGCTACTTAACGCCACGCTCGGGTACCGGCTTGGCTGGCTGAACTCCGCGTTCTACGCGCTAGCCACAACACCCGGCGCGAGCATCTTCAACGACATCGACGACGGCGGCAGCAACGCATTCAGCTTCACCTTGAAGCCGCCCAACCCGCCGACCGTGATCACCTCTCCCGGCTATACAGCAGTCAAGGGCTGGGACGCGTGCACCGGATGGGGCAGCATCAGGGGTTCGCGTCTCTACGCGGCCCTGGCGAGCCAGCCGATCGCGGCGACGGCCATCGCGAGCGGCGGCGACTTCGGCCATGTGTGCCCCGGCTCGTGGACGGACCTACTGCTCACCATCAACAACACCGGCTTCGGCCCCCTGGCGGTAACCGAAATCCTCTCGTCCTCGCCCAGCTTCCTGGTCCCCGATGTCAGCAGCTACCCGCTCCTGATCGCCGTCGGCAGTTCCATCGACCTGGTGGCCCGCTTCCAGCCCGTCAGCCCCGGCTTTGTCTCCGCGAGCCTGACGATCGTCAGCAACGATCCATCTAGCCCGCATTCCGTGAGCGTCTCAGGGACTGGCGCCCAGCCGCGGCTGAGCGCGATCGTGAGCGATTCTGGCAACTTCGGCACCGCCGACGTGGGCGGCTTCGCGGACGAGTTGCTGATCCTGAACAACAGCAGCACGTGCGCCCTGGAGATCACCAGCGTGACGTCCTCCTCCGGCGAGTTCCTCATGCCAGAGGTCGAGTCTTACCCGCTCGCCATCAGTCCCGGCAGTTCCGTGCCGCTGCCCATCCGGTTCGCTCCCGCAAGTCCCGGCGCCAAGTCCGCGACAGTGACCGTCTGGAGCAGCGATCCGAGCGGTCCGCGCACGATTGCGGTCTCCGGTGAGGCGCCATGCCCGAGGCCCTGTCCCCAGGCTCATGATGGCTGCAGGAGCGACTGCGGACACCGCTGCGAGGAGTGGCACGAGCGGTCGCGGAAGCCCTGCAGCCACGAGCACCACCGCGAATGCTGCGGATAGTCACGGTCCGGTAACCTCACGGCGACTCGTCTTAAAAGGCCCCCAGATATGGCTGATACGGGGCACCGTACCTGACGCTTGCACCTGACAGCCGTCAAGCACCGGTTCGGTCTGACTTCCTACCGGAGCGTTGGAAAAGGCTGCGCAGCGGTCGCGGATCAAGTCCAGCGAACCGTGAGTGAACATGCTAGGCGGCGTATAGATATCCGCGCGAATGAAATACTCATTTCGCCATGAGCGGACGTTCCCGCGTTGTCGGAAGCCTCCGGCTGGTGCGGGGGTCTTTGGTCCGATGACATCAACGGCTCATGGTTGCTTTTCGAGCTCGATCTCGTCGCGCAGCGGGATCCCGTAGGGGCCCACCGTGGGGATCTCGGGCTTGAGGCTGGCACGGCTGCGATCAACGGCACCGCGATGCACCCTTACCAGGCAGAAGCCGCGGCGCTGGTAGAAACGCAGCGCATCAACGTTGTCATTGGTGGTAATGACCCACAGGCGGCTGCACCCCTGCCGCCTGGCCAGCTGCCCTGCCGCCTCGATCAAGGCCGTCCCCGCCCCGTGCCACTGCTCCCCCGCGTGAAGGGTGAGAATCTCGCACTGCCGCCAGTCCTGCCCCGGCACATACGTGAGCATGCCCAGCAGCTGCCCGCCGGCGGTCTCGGCGACAAAAGCCGGATAATTCAGCGGATGGACCACCTCCCCCAGCCGGGCCACCCGCAGACTGCTGTGCTGGGCAAGAAACGCCTGGGCCGCCGCCTGGTCGGCGGTCTCCCGCGGACGAACGTTCACCACGCCAACGTAGCCGCCATGGAGAAACGCGCGAATAGCCCAGCTGCTCCCGCGGACGAGTCTCGGTACAGGGCGCGGCGGCTCGCCAAACTCCCCCACAGCGGCTATGAGCGGATCGGTTCTTGAAGCAACTCACGGGGTCAGAAGAGAGTGCGTTCGGACGCTCGGCAGGTCTCCCGCTATGGACAGGAATATCGACCTCCATGACGCCGCCGAGGCCGGCGCCGCGCGGATAGGCTGACCGCCGTGGCCGTGATCCTCGGCGAGATCACCGACCGGAACCGCGAGGCGGTGGCGCTGCGCGTCGCCCCCGGGCAGGAGCGGTTCGTCGGGTCAGTGCGAAGCGCGCTGGCGGAAGCGGCCGCGCGGCACCAGGGCCGCGGCTACGGCTCGCAGGTCGTCCGGCAGGTCGCGGAACTCGTCCGGGCCGAAGGCGCTACCGAGCTGCTGACCAGCTACGTGCCGGAGGACGGCGGCCCAGCCGCGTTCTATGAACGGCTCGGGTTCGTACCTTCCGGCCAACTCGACATGAACGGCGAGGTCATCGCGCGCTTCGTGCTGCCCTGAGAACACCCGCTCATCGGCCATGTGCGGTCGCCTTCGTGTCCCTGCCAGACAGGTCAGCATGTTGCGCCCCGGATGCTGCCGTTTGCTTGTTCTCGGTAGCGGTCAGGCCCGACGCTGCGTCGTTCCGTGAAGGAAAGCATGGTCGGAATCGGTGCTCCGGCAGGCCTTTTACTGCACATCGTCGGTGTCCGTCACACACCGCCAGAGGGTCCTGAGGGACTGCGGCCACGCCGCCATGTGACGGGGACGGACATGGGCGAAGCGGCGGGGGTTGACGGTGCCGACCGTGACAATCGCCGGCCGCTCGCACACCGCGATCACAGCAGCGCCGGTCCCGCCGAGGTGCCGGTCGGCGTAGCGTCGCGCGAGCTTAGCTATGCGGCGAGGTCTGAGTCGGCCAATCCGGCCAGCTGGAAAGCGTTATTGTCGCCGATGCCCGCGCCGTCCAGGAAAGCGGCCTCTGCCGCAGGCCCGGGGTACCTGCCGGTCAGGTAGCAGGCCCCGGCCGCCACCGTGGGCGGCACGAGCAGGACCTCATCGTCCCGCGGAACCACCTGGTGCACCCGGCGTGGTGCTCATCCCGGCGATCGGCCAGCACTCACCAGACGTTGGTGTCAACGACGATCACGAACTGGCCAGGCCACGGGCCGAAGCCCGCACAAGCAGCTCACCGGCCCGCTCGGACACAGCGGTCCTCCGGCGTTACTGCTCTCTTGGGTACGAAAGGGCCTGGGATCTCACGGACTGTCCAGGCATCCCCGGACCTGCCGGCAGAGTCTCGCGGGAGCGGCGCTGGCTGAGCTGTCCATGCCCCCTGCCGGCAGCCGTTAGG
>JBKQQQ010000298.1:0-18523 GCA_052144275.1 Streptosporangiaceae bacterium | reverse complement strand
TCCGGGACGTGGCCGCCTGGACGACCGCCGTGCACGGCGGCAGCGACCACGCCGAGCTGGCCGCCCTGGCGGTCAAGCACGCCCTGGACGCCCGGGGCGTCGCGCACCTGGTGCTGCCTGATGAGGTGCAGACCCAGCCCAGCGGCGCCGCCGCCAAGACCCCGCAGGGCCGGCTGGGCGGGCGGCTCACCCAGCCCAGCGAGCCCGAGCTGGCCCGCGCCGCCACCCTGATCCAGGCCAGCCGTCGGCCGGTGCTGATCGCCGGACATGGCGCCCGGCAGGCCACCGGGCCGCTGCGCGCCCTCGCCGGGCGGCTCAACGCGCCGGTGCTGACCACTTTCAAGGCCAAGGGCCTGATCCCGGACACCCACCCGCTCGGCGCCGGTGTGCTCGGGCGCAGCGGAACGCCGGTGGCGAGCTGGCTGATGAACGAAGCGGACCTGCTGATCGTGGTCGGCGCCTCGTTCGCCAACCACACCGGGATCGCGCCGTACAAGACCATCCTGCAGATCGACGACGACCCTTCGGCCATCGGCCGCTTCGACCCGGTCAGCGCCAGCATCACCGGCGACGCGGCGCTCACGCTGACCGCGCTGCTGGACGGCCTGGACGCCGTCGAGGCCGAGGACCAGCGCCCGGCCGTGGCGGCCCGGTGGGCCATCTGGCGGGCGGAGAAAGCCCGCCGGGCCGCCGACGAACGGGGCCGCGGCGTCTCCGCCGCAGCGGTCTTCGAGGCGCTGTCGCGGCATCTGCCCGAAAACGCCGTCGTCACTGTCGATGTCGGCAACCACGCCTACTCGCTGGGCCGGTACCTGGAGTCCAAGGGCCAGCCGGTGCTGATGTCGGGGTACCTCGGGTCGATCGGCTTCGGCTATCCCGCCGCGCTCGGCGCCTGGGCGGCCGCACCCGGCCGGCCCGTCGTCGCCGTGACCGGCGACGGCGGCTTCGGCCAGTACGCCGCCGAGCTCACCACCGCGGTCAAGTACGGCATCCCGGTCAAGCACGTGCTACTCGACAACCACTCCCTCGGCAAGATCGGCAAGGAGCAGCTCGCCGCCGGCTTTCCCGTCTGGCACACCTCCCTGCACAACCCGGACTGGGCCGCCTACGCCCGGCTGTGCGGAGCGACCGGCATCAAGGTCACTCGGCGGGACCAGCTCGAGGACGCCATGACCAGCCTGTTCGCCGCCGAAGGCCCCGCTATGCTGCACGTCGAGCAGGACCCCGAGCTGCTGTAGAGCCCCGAAGTTCCCACCCGCGCTGGTAAGGAGCGGTACATGACGGATGACGCGGCCACGCGTTACGGCGACCTGCGGGCGCTGGTGATCAACTGCACGCTGAAACGGTCGCCCGAGCGCAGCCACACGCAGGGGCTGATCGACCGCAGCGCCTCGATCATGACCAAGAACGGTGTCCGCGTCGACCAGATCCGGGCGGTGGATCACGACATCGCGACCGGCGTGTGGCCGGACATGACCGAGCACGGCTGGGCCGCCGATGACTGGCCGGGCATCTACCAGCGGGTGCTGGCTGCCGACATCCTGGTGCTGGCCGGGCCGATCTGGCTCGGCGATAACAGCTCGGTGATGAAGCGGGTGACCGAGCGGCTGTATGCCTGCTCGCACCTGCTGAACGAGGCTGGCCAGTACGCCTACTACGGCCGGGTCGGCGGGTGCCTGATCACCGGCAACGAGGATGGCGTCAAGCACTGCGCGATGAACGTCCTCTACAGCCTGCAGCACCTGGGCTACGTGATCCCGCCGCAGGCCGACGCGGGCTGGATCGGCGCGGCGGGCCCCGGCCCGTCCTACCTCGACCCGGGATCCGGCGGCCCGGACAACGACTTCACCAACCGCAACACCACGTTCATGACCTGGAACCTGATGCACCTGGCCCGGATGCTCAAGGACGCCGGCGGCATCCCCGCGCACGGCAACCAGCGCTCCGAATGGGACGCCGGCTGCCGGTTCGACTTCGACAACCCCGACTACCGGTAAGAGCATCGCAGCGGCGCAAGGGATGGTATGTCCGGCGGGCGGCATAATGGCCTGCCGGGAGGGCTGACCAGGCTGGGCGCGGCACGCCAACGGTCAAGGCGCGGACTTCTCTTTACGTATCCTCTCAAACCGCGCCGTGCCGGCGCGGGCACTGACACGTACAGCCCCCGGATGCGTCCCGCTGGACCGGCCCGGCCGGGCCGCTTGACCAGGACCGCCGGTGGGCAGACGCGCGCCGGCTCCTCCACCAGGATGCCTACCCGGCCGCCGACCGGGTCGCCGGGCTCCTCACCCTGCTCTACGCCCAGAAACTCAACGTCATCACGGCCCTGACAACCCGGCATGTCCTCCAGCGCGTCCCTGAGCATGCCCGCGACCAGGTCCGGGTGGAATGCACCATCGGCCCACGGCGGTATCGCTGTCTGTGCCTTCATGTCCGTTCGCCTCCGTTCGCCGGGTTCCGGTCCCCATGGGATCTAGGGCGTGGAGGTGTCGCCGTCTGCCGGCACGTCCCGGCGGCTGAGGCGCGCGAGTTGGAGGACGGTGTCGACGGCGGTTTCGAGAGGGCGGGTGTCGCGCTGAACCTGGGCGAGGATGAGGCCGCCTTGGAGTGCGGCGAGGAGGGTGACGGCGAGGTCGTCCGGGTCGGTGCCGTCCGGGAGGTGCCCGGCGGCGTGAAGACGGCGCAGCCCGTCGCTGATGACGGCTGACCACTGCCCGAATCCGGCCGCGATCAGGGCGCGGGCCTGCGCGTCGGTCTCGGCCAGCTGCCCGGCGAGCGAGCCGAGCGGGCAGCCGCCCTGGCCCTGGCTGCTCTTCACCTGGGCGATCACCATGTCCCGCCAGGCCCGGAGCCCATGGGGGCTGCCGAGATCGGCCTGCCGCTGGCTACCGGTGA
The DNA here is from genome assembly GCA_052144275.1 of Streptosporangiaceae bacterium. Taxonomy (GTDB): domain Bacteria; phylum Actinomycetota; class Actinomycetes; order Streptosporangiales; family Streptosporangiaceae; genus Palsa-504. Next base: position 15,628 of record JBKQQQ010000298.1, on the reverse strand, counting down.
TGGTCGCGGCCTGGTAGCCGATGACGGCCTGCACAAGCTCGTCTTTGCCGGCGAAGTAGTGCGACAGCTGGGACCCGCTGACCCCGGCCGCTGACCTGATGTCATCCAGCGAGGTGCCCGCGACACCACGCTCGTAGATGAGCCCGGCGGCCGCCTCGACGATCCTGGCCCGGGTTCGCTCTCCCTTGGCAGTGAGTCTCGGGCGGTCACGTGCCTCGCTTCCCACAGCCTCACATTACCACTTTCTGGGTTTGACAACCCATTCCACGTCCTGCCAGAGTGGGTCCTGTAACCCATTCTCGGTGAAGGAAGAGGCTCATCGTGATTCTTGTGACAACGGCCGGGAAGGTCGGCTCCGAGACGGCCCGCCTGCTCCGGGAGCGGGACGTGCCCGTCCGGGTGCTGGCGCGGGACCCGGCGAAGGCGACGGCCAGGGCGCTGGCCGAGGCCGGCGCGGAGATCGCGACAGGTGACCTGGGCGTGCCGGCGAGCATCGATGAGGCGATGAGCGGCGTCAGCGGCGTGGTGCTGGTCAGCCCCGCCGTGCCCGCCCAGGAACTCAACGTCGTCGCCAGCGCCGCCAGGGCCGGCGCGGGTCATGTCGTCAAGGCGACCAGCAAGGCCCGGGCCGACTCACCGATCGCGCGGCGGCGCTGGCAGGTCCAAATCGAGGCCGGGCTGGCTGCCTCCGGAATCCCGCACACCCTGCTGCGGTCCAACGCCTACATGCAAAACGTGCTGGCGCTGGCACCGGCGATCGCCACGACGAGCAGCTTCGGCTCCTCGGCCGGCCAGGGCCGCTCCGGCCTGGTCGACGCCCGCGACGTCGCCGCGGTGGCCGCCGAGATCATCACCTCCCCCGCCGCACACGCCGGAAAGACCTACTGGCTCACCGGCCCGGAGCTGGTCTCCAACTACGACGTGGCCACCGTGCTGTCCAAGCTGCTCGGCAGGACCATCACCTACCGCGAGCTCACCTTCGAGGAGAACAAGGACGCGATGATCCGCGCAGGACTCCCCGAGCAGATCGCGGAGATGAACGCCCAGGCGTTCAGCCTGACCGCCGACGGCGACGCCGAATGGGTCACCCAGGACGTCCCGTCGCTCCTGGGCCGCCCCGCCCGCTCCTTCGAGCAGTTCACCGCCGACTACGCCGCCGCATTCTCCTAAAGAGGGCACCGGACACCATGGCCCCGGGCGCCGGCAGGCGGGCGCCCCGGACCACAGCGGCAACCACACCGACGTGACGCCTGACACTCGCCCGGATTGTCCACTTCGCCGACTCCCAGGCACAGCAGGCAGTGCTCAGTTCCCGGACCCGGGAACTCGAGTGCTGCCATGTCAACTGAACGACGAATAAGTGGCAGTCGACGCATAAGTGGCCGAATAGCCAACGCCCGCTATTCAGAAGAGGGCGGTCAGGTGGCAGCACGAGCCGGCAGGAAAGACCTGGCCCCGGTCATCGCCCGCATGCGACCCCAGATCAGCACCGCAGGCTCGGTACCGGGCTGTCGCGGCTCTGGTATCACCCGGTCACTCAGGTCCGGCCGCCCGGGTGCCGCGTCGAGCACGATCCGGCCCCGGTCGATCACCATCACCCGTTCCATCAGCCCAGCGGCCTCGTCGATCAGGTGGGTGGACAGCCGGCCAGCTCGTGGCTTCAGTTCGGGTAGAACCAGGACGCCGCCTGCACCGCGTGCCGGACCCGGAAGTCCGGGTAGGCCTGGTCCTCGCGGACGAACACCATCTGGCGCAGTACCGTCTCGTTCTCCACCGGGCAGGCGCCAAGCACGGTCACGGTGCCGGCCGAGGCGAACTCATGGCCGGCGATGATGCGCATGAACGTGGTCTTGCCGACGTCGCAGGCATTCTCGCTTCCGCTTCACGCATGCCTGGCGGTTCTCTCGGTCAGGTGCGGTAGGAGTCTCGCCGGTGCCGGATGGAGTGGATCTCTACGGTGTGCTTGTCCTCGTTGATGCGGTAGATGATCCGGTAGGTCCCGCGCCGCGCGGAGTGGTAGCCGTCGAAGGGCTCATCAAGTGGCTTGCCGACACGGTGCGGGCTTGTGGTGAGAGGCCCGTCGATCGTCTCCATGCCGGCGGCAGCGACGTCGAGCGGCAGGTTCTCGTGCAGGTTGCGCCGGGCTTGCCGGGAGAAGATGACGGTGTACGGTCCTTCGGCCTCTGGTCCGGGCGCTGGCGGATCGCCGGTCATGATGTTCCGCGCTGCCGCCGCTCCAGCTCGGCGCGGACCTGCCCGGCGTCGAAGGTATCGCCGGCGGCGAAGTCTTCACGGGACTGCCGCAGGTCGGCGAGCGTCTCATCATCGCTGAGGATGTCAAGGGTCTCTTGCATGGACTCGTACTCGGCGACGGAGATCAGCATGACGTCGGCGCGGCCGTTGCGGGTGATGGTGAAGTGATCGTGCTCGCGTGCGACCCGGTCGGCGAGCTCGGCGATCCGGGCCTTCGCTTCGGTGATGGGTATGGTCTCCATAGAGGTCAGTATAGAGACCGGTCATAATTCTGGCCAATATTAAGTCTGACATGCTTTGTCCGTCGACCTCCTCGGCCTTCTCGCGACAGACGGCGATGAACGTCTCGTACGGCCCGACGGCGCGCTCAGGGTCGGCCCTGGCGATCCGCGCGGCGACCGATTGGAGTTCGTTGACAAGGGAGCGCGCCTTCCAGTGCATCGTTACAGATCGCGCGGTGGTTTCTCATACACCACCTCCACGGACGCGGCCTCCGGCAGAGGTGCCGTTTTCCCACGTGGCAGGAGCCTGAGGGTGTCTTCGAGCCATGAGCGCTGCTCGGCATTGAGGACCGGCAGGGCGGTTTCGACGTCGTGCTGGTCCCTGTCTGCCTTCGAGCGCATCTTGAACAGCAGGACCACCTCGGGAGCGAGGAACGGGATGCCATCTCGGTGGCGGGTTATGTCGGCCAGTGGCCGCTGAACGCGGGATGCGCCGCGGCGGTGGACCCAGAACGTCCCGTCCGCCTGCACCAGGAATACTTCGGTGGGCAGCAGGAGATCCCTGCTGTGCAATGTGAGGCGCCTAGGCTGCTGGCCGTGGCCGGTGATCTGGACTTCGGCCTCTGGGAGGTCGTTCCAGAGCGCGTGCTTGTCGCGTTCCAGCAGCATGATGTCCACGTCAGCGTGCTCACGGGTCACATGCCCGACGGCGAGGTCGATGGCCCAGCCGCCGATGATCCAGTGGGGAACGGTCAGGTCGGACAGCAGGGAGCAGGCAGCAAGGACCGGCGCAAAGCTGTAGTTACTGATAGTTTTCATGAAATTACTTGTGGTCCATGGCGGGTGTGTGGCTGATGACCGGCCGGTGCGATCCGGTACCCGACGCTGGGGATGGTCTCGACAATCTGCGGGTCACCGAGTTTGCGGCGGAGCCGCCCGATGGTGACCTGGACGGTCTTGGTGAACGGGTCGGTGTTTTCGTCCCAGGCCCGGGCCAGCAGGTCCTCGGCGCTGAGAACGGCGGGTGCGGCTTTCATGAGGGCCTCGAGCACGGCGAACTCTTTGGGAGAGAGCTCAACTTGGTGCCCGTGGCAGGTGACTGTGCGGTGAAGGGGGTCGAGCTCGAGCCCGGCTGAGCGCAGGATGCGGGGCTGGGCGGCGGGCTTGCGGCGGGCCAGTGCCCGGATCCGCAGGATGAGTTCGGGGAAGTGGAAGGGCTTGGGCAGGTAGTCATCGGCACCGAGGCCCAGCCCGGCCACCCGGTCCCCGGGCGTGCCGGCGGCGGTGAGCATGAGGACCATGACCGGCTTGCCGGTGTCGGCGATCGTCCGGCAGATGGTGTCGCCATGTACCCCAGGCAGGTCCCGGTCCAGGACGAGCACGTCGTAGGGGTTTATGTCCAGCTTGAAGGCGGCGTCCGCGCCGTCGTAGGCGACATCGACGGCCATGCCCTGATCACGCAGGCCCTCGGCGATGTCGTCGGCAAGCCGCCTGACGTCCTCGGCGACCAGGACCCTCACCTGACGGCTCCCAGCGCGGTCGGCCGCGTTGTCCTTCCGGCGCCGGTAACAGCGGGTAGCTCGACGACCGCCCGCAGGCCGCCCTCCGGTCGTGCCTGCAGGCGCAGGACCCCGCCGTGGGCGGAGGCGACCGCTTCGACGATAGACAGCCCCAGGCCGGTTCCATTCGCTGACCCGGTGCGGTCGGTACCCAGCCGCCGGAATGGCTGGGCGAGGCTGGCGACCATGTCCTGATCGAGGATGGGGCCGCCGTTCTCGACTACCAGCCGTGCGATCGGACCGTTGCTGGTGGTCTCGGCGCGGATCCAGCCGCCCGGCTGATTGTGGCGGGTGGCGTTGTCGACGAGGTTATCGGCCATCCGGGCGAGCAGGATGGCATTCCCCGTGACCCAGCCGTCGGTGGTGGCCTGCCGGACGTGCAGGCCTGTTCTCGCGATCAGGCCGGTGCGGGCGTCGATCGCGTCGGCGACCACCTGGCCGAGTGAGATGGTTTCCTGTTCGTCCTCGGCGCCGTGCTGGGCGCAGGCGAGCAGCAGCAGGCTTTCCACGAGGCGGTCGGCCTGGTCGAGCCCTTCGCGGAGCTTGCCTGCGAGCACCGTCAGCTCTGGCGGGATCGGTGCGGGCTTGGCGGTGGCCACGTCCAGCGAGGTTCGCATCATCGCCAGCGGGGTGCGCAGCTCGTGGGAGGCATTGGCGGCAAACCGGCGCTGGGCGCCGAAGGCGGTTTCCAGCCGTTGCAGCAGGCCGTCGATGGTGTCGCCGAGTTCTTTGAGCTCGTCGCCGGGGCCGGGCACCGCCAGCCGGTCGCTCAGGTTGTCTTCGGAGATCGCCCTGGCGGTGGCGGTCATTTGCCGCAGCGGGCGCAGTACCCGGCCGGCCACCAGCCAGCCCAGCGCGACGGAGGCCACCGCCATGACGCCCAGCGCGATGGCCGACTCGGCCAGCAGTTGGTTCAGCGCGGCCGCGTGCTGGTGGGCGTCTTGAATGTCCAGCTGGTGCATGTAGGCGGCGGGTAGCGTAGCCGGGTGGTGATGCCTGGAGCTGCCCGGGGGGGCCTGGACGCCGAACGGGGGCCAGGGCCAGCCACGGGCCAGGATGTTGGTGATGGCCAGCAGGCCAACACCCGATGCCAGGAACAGCGCCCCGTACAGGACGGTCAGGCGCAGCCGCACGGTGCGGCGCGGCAGCAGGCGCCGCCCGGATCTCGAGCCCCCGGTGGCGGGTTGCCTTCTCATCGGTGCTCCCTAGGCTCGGCGTTTCCGCGCGGCCGCCACGGTCGGCGACCGGGTGCAGGGGCTCAACCTCGGCGCCGACGACTACCTGGGCAAGCCGTTCGCGTTCGAGGAGCTTGTCGCCAGGGTCCGGTCGCTTGCCCGGCGTGCCCCGGCCGCCGTCCCGCTGATCGTGCGCGGCGACATCGTGTTCGACCGGGCCCGCCGCCGGGTCAGCCGGGCGGGCCGACCGCTGTCGCTAACCCGCAAGGAGATGGGGATCCTCGAGGAACTCCTCGTCGCCGACGGTGGCGTGGTCAGCACCGAGGACCTGCTTGAGCGGGTCTGGGACGAGAACGCCGACCCGTTCACCCGCACGGTCACGGTGACGATCGGCCGGCTGCGGCGCAAGCTCGGCGAGCCCGACCCCATCGGCACCGTCGTCGGCAGCGGCTACCGGCTCTCATGAACGTGCGCGCGCTCCGCCGGCTCTGGCCGCAGAAGGTCAGGACCCGGCTCACGCTGATCTACGCCTCGCTGTTCTTCGTCGCGGGGTCCGCGCTGCTCGGGCTCACTTACGGGCTGGTCGCCAGCAGCCTGCCCACGCACCCGCCCTCGTCCCTGACGATCAGCAGCCAGGAGTTGAGCTCCCTGCAGGAGGCGTGCAAGTCGGGCGGCACCGCGCTCAAGGCAAAGCACAATCGCTTGGTCACTGCCCCGCCCAAGTCTCCGTCCGACTGCAAGGGGGCGGAGGGCGCCTACTACGCGGGCACCGCCGCGGGCATGCAGTCGCAACGCCAGAACACGCTGGCCAAGCTGCTCGGGTTCTGGCTCCTCGGCCTTGGCGTCATGACGGTCGCGTCGGGCGGCCTCGGCTGGTTCATGTCCGGCCGCGTGCTCCGCCCGGTGCGGGTGATCACCGAGACCGCCCGCCGGGCGTCCGAGCAGCACCTCGGCGAGCGGCTGGCGCTGCCCGGGGCCAGGGACGAGCTCAAGGAGCTGGCCGACACGTTCGACGACATGCTCGAACGCCTGGACGCGGCGTTCGCCACCCAGCGCCGGTTCGTCGCCAACGCCTCGCACGAGCTGCGCACGCCGCTGACCGTGATGCGCACGGCGATCGACGTGACCCTGGCCAAGCCGTCCCCGACGGCGCGGCAGCTCACGGACATGGCCGTGCGCGTTCAGCGCTCGATCGACCGGGCCGAGAGCATGGTCGAGGCGCTGCTCACCCTGGCCGTCAGCGACCAAGGCAAGCTCAGCACCGAGTTCACCGACCTGGCCACCTGGGCCGAGGACGCCATCGACGCCGCCGCTCCCGAGATCGAACGCCTGGACCTGCGTGTGGACGCGAAGCTTGACCCGGCCGAGGCAACCGGGGACCCGCAGCTGCTGGAACGGATGGTCTGGAACCTGGTCGACAACGCCGTCCGGCACAACGAGCCCGGCGGGTGGATCAGGCTGCGCACCGGGAGCGGCGACGCGGCCGCGTACCTCGAGATCGCCAACAGCGGGCCGCTCATCCCGGACGACGCCGTGCCCTCGCTGTTCGAGCCGTTCCGGCGCATGGAAGCCCGGACCGGCGTCCGCGCCGGCGTCGGGCTCGGCCTGTCCATCGCCCGGTCGGTCATCACCGTGCACCGCGCGACCGTCACCGCCCGCAGCCAGCCCGACGGCGGCCTCGACATCTCCGTGGTGATCCCCCGCCACCTTGCCGCCGAATCGCAGCCGTGAGCGACTGCGCTAGCCTCCGTTAAACACAGTCCGGGCCACAGGGCAAACCGCCTATATCGGCCACTGTGAATCACGGTTCGCGGCCTACTTGGTCGTAGCAGTCGCGAATATCTCAGACATCTACGATTTACCCGCTAGGCGGGAAGGACAACTTCGCGGCCGACCGGGAGTCCGCGGAGCAGGCTGGTTGCCGACCGGGCAGAACACCCATCAGGTGGCCCAGGCATTGGCCTCGGATGCCCTGATTATCTACGTGGAAAACGACCGTTGCAAGTCGGGTTGTGTACACGTGCGCTGGGCCGGTCGGACTGCCTGAAGCGAACAGGAGAGCGGAAATGCTAAGAGCGTCCCTGAGCGCTCCGCAGAGCACGGGGCGGCCAGAGACACGCGAGACACACGAGACACACGAGACACACGAGACACGCTCCCAGAGCGTCCTAGCACGTGTTTCATAAGTGCCTGGGTAGCCATTCGTTGATGGCGGCGATGCGGATGGTGGCGAGGTAGCGGACGGCGAGTTTCTCGTATTGATCTGCGCCTGCGATTGCCCGCGGTCGAGGCGGCGTGCGGCTCGCCGGAGCGGGAAGCGGGGTTGCCTGTGTGACGACCGGCGGCAGGGAGGCGCCCCGGCGCCGACCGGTGCCCGCGGGAGCTGCGGCGCGTGACCACGACCAGCACGGGAAAGAAAATTATTCCAGACAGTTCTTGCCGCCTTGACAACAAGAATTGTCGGTGACAGGGTTATGGCATGCAAGATGTCGCAGTGATCGAGGATGCCGCAGCCGCGGAGGTCTCGCTCGATCCGATCCGGGCTCGGATGCTCGCGGAGCTGGCCGAGCCACACACCGCGACCACACTCGCGGCGCGGCTTGGGCTTGCCCGGCAGAAGGTCAACTACCACGTCAAGACCCTTGAGCAGCACGGCCTGGTGGAGTTGGTCGAGGAGCGTCGCAAGGGCAACATGACCGAGCGGGTCGTGCGGGCTTCCGCCGCGGCCTACGTGATCTCGCCGGCCGCGCTCGCCGCGGTCGCGCCCGATCCGGCCCGGTCGCCCGATCGGCTGTCCGCGCGCTGGCTGCTCGCGCTCGCCGCGCGGCTCGTTCGGGAGACGGGCGCGCTCATCAACGGGGCGGCGCGGGCCAACAAGCCGCTCGCCACGTTCGGGCTCGATGCCGAAGTGCGGTTCGCGAAGCCGGCTGATCGCGCCGCGTTCGTGGGTGAGCTCACGGACGCGCTCACCGGAATTATCAGTAAATATCACACCGAAACTGGTCGGCCGCACCGCCTTATCGTCGCGGTGCACCCGAGCATCACCGAAGACGCCGACCCGCCAGCAGAGGAGCAGCAGCAGTCATGACGCATCCATTCGAGGTACGCGACGAGATCGCCGTCGACGCCACGCCGGACGAGGTGTGGGAGGCGATCGCGTCGGGGCCGGGAGTCGACTCCTGGCTCATGGGGCGCACCGAAATCGATAGCGCCAGCAAGACCAGCACGTTCAACATGTTCGGCGAGGTGTCCAGCTCCAGCATCACGGTCTGGGAACCCGGTCACCGCTATGCGACGCAGGAGGACAAGAACCCGGACGGCACGTTCATGGCCTTCGAGTGGCTCATCGAGTCGCGCGACGGCGGCGGCGCGGTGGTGCGCGTTGTGCACAGTGGTCTCCTCGGCGAGAACTGGGAGGCCGAATACAACGGCCTGTCCGTCGGCGACCACGCCTACATGACGAAGCTCGCCGTCTACCTGAAGCACTTCGCACCGCGCACCGCGAAGGGCTCGCTGTTCATGCCGGGGCCGATCACCAAGGACTCGTGGGCGGCCATGACGGCGGCGGTCGGCGTCAGCGCGGACGCGGCGGACGGTCAGCCGGCGCGGCTCAGCGTGCCCGGGATCGAGCCGGTCGACGGCACCGTGGAGTTCGTGGGCTCGCCGAGCTTCGTGGGCATGCGTACCGACGACGCGATGTACATGCTGATCCACGGCTACAACGACATGGCCTTCGCGACCGCGCACTACTTCGACGACCGCGACCCGTCGACCGAGACCGAGGCGTGGCAGAACTGGCTCGGCGGCCTCGCGGCCTGATCAACGCACACCGGCCGGCCGGAACTGGATGCTGATCCGGGACCCGGTCGGCCGGCGCGTTTTCGGCACCGCGTGCTCCCACGTGCGCTGGCAGCTGCCGCCCATGACGAGCAGCGGATCGCCGGGCCGCCGCCGCGCGGCCGCAACGCCAGCGTGCGCACCGCGCCGACCGAAATGATCGCGACCATGGTGTCCTCAGTGGAGCCGCGGCCGATCGTGTCGCCGTGCCAGGCGACGCTGTCGCGGCCGCCGCGGTAGTAGCACAGACCGGCGGTGCGGACCAGCTATCCGGAGACCTCGTGGCCACGATACCGGCCCCGCGCCGCGTCGCGCGGGCCCGACCTGGCGGCAGTTCCTGCATGCTCAGGCGGCCGGGATCGTCGCGGTTGACTTCCTGCATGCTGGCACCGTGCTGCTGAAGAGGCTGTACGTGCTGGTGTTCATCGAGCACGGCACCCGCCGGATGCACCTCGGCGGCGTCACCGCGAACCCCACCGGCGAGTGGACGGTGCAGCAGGCCCGCAACCTCGCCCTCACCCTTGGCGAGCGGTTCGAGAATTCCCGGTTCCTGATCCGTGACCGCGGATCAAACTTCACCCAGTCCTTCGACGCCGTCTTCCAGGCCGCAGGCACCAGGATACTGCGGACCGCCATTCAGGCTCCCCGGATGAACGCGATCTGCGAACGCCTCCTCGGTACCCTGCGCCGCGAGCTCCTCGACCGCATTCTTATCCTCGGCGAGGTGCATCTGCGTGCCGTCCTGACCGAATACCAGGTCCACTACAACACGGCCCGGCCTCATCAGGGCATCGCCCAGCAGATTCCCGGCTGTGAGCACGAAGTTCCCGCGGCGCAGCAGCCAACCTCGATGCTCAGCGAATCTACCGAAAACCCATACTGAATGGCCTGATCAATGAATACAGCCGAGCCGCCTGATGCCGCGACAAACCCCAGGCCAGCAGCCGGATCCTATTTTCGAGCGGGACAGGACTGGCGGCCGTCGATGTGAGCGATTTCGCCGGTGATCCCGGCATTCACTCGGACTCCTCGGCGGGCGTACTCGACGGCCAGTGAGCGGGCGACCAGTCACCCTCTGGGTCCGTGGTCTGCCCCACTTCGATCAGATGACCGTCGGGATCGCGGATGTAGCAGCGCTTCTCGAACTGGTGCTGTTTCGGCGGCGTCAGGAATTCAGCACCCCGGGCGCTCCATTCGGCGTACACGGCCTCGATGTCTTTAACCCGGATATTAAGGAAGCTGCTGACCCGGTCGGGATCACGCGGCGTCTCCAGGATGACCGTAGGCTTGTCGTCGGTCGGTCCTCCGCCGCCATTGATGACGATCCAGCTGTTGGCTAGCGCAACATTGACTGGATCTCCGGGAAAGGCCACCCTGCCGCCGAGTACTTCGGTGTAGAAGCGCCGAGAGCGCTCGACATCGTCCGAGACGATGAAGTGGGCCAGCACAATTCCCTCTGGGGGCGATGGGAGCTCGGCCATCCGGGCACCTCCGCTGGCTAGGTCTCACACCCCGCTTTGCGACGGGGCCGCAGCCCACGTTACTACGAGTTAAGCGTTCGATCTCCTTCCACGTCCGCGTGGGGATCCGGACCGCAGGCGGCGGCAGAGGCGGTGCTGTCTCCGCGGTGTCGAAAGTTAAGCGCGATTCAGCTGCGATGACGCACGTATGCGAGGGGACTCCGAAACGTTGCCGTCCGATTCACATGCCCGGTGCATGTAGGAGACCGTCCCGGCGATCAGTGCGAGCATCCCGACGCAGCAGATCGTGGTGCGCTTGATCCGGCGATCCGTCCGCCCGCTCACCGCTGCGCCCCAGCACCAGCTCACCGATAATCGCAGGCATGTACGTAAGTGTCGTGTCCCCCTCGCACACGTTAAGTCCCCGCCGAGGCCGGGATCCCCGCCGCCACGCCGCACCAGCTCAGGCACACATATGCCACCGCCCTTTCAACTCGGGCGTGTCGCTGCAGGCGCTTATGGCGCTGCTCGGCACGTCTCCGCGGAGATGAGCCTGCGCTACGGACGGCTGTTCGACGCAACCGTCCGCGAAGAATACGAACGGGCCCTCGACCTGGCCAAGGCCCAGCTCGGCCCGGTGCTGCCCGGCGACCGGACCCAGCTGCCGCTGGCCGCCATCAGCAGCGGGAACTGGCCGGACGCCCCGCTGATCAAATCGCGGCTGGCCGGCGGCTACTGCCTGCGCGCCGCCGCCCAGGGCCCGTGCGCTTACGCCAAAATCTGCGAGCACTGCCCGAACTTCTGCTCCGAGGCCAGCTTCCTGCCGGTGCTGCAGCTGCAGCGCGCCGACGCCGAAGCGCTCGCCGCCGACGCCGCCGACGCCCGCGGCTGGGGCGAGGAAGCCGCCCGCCACCGCCGCCTCGAACGCGACCGCCGCAAACCCGGATAACGCCCGGTCATCCCGGCACGGTTATCCACAGCCGCGGCAAGATTAGCCGGATAACCCGGAGGCGAACGGCAACCCCATCACGCCGTACCCGGTGAACCGTCCCCGGCACCGGTGGGCAGCCCTGCGTGCCGCTCGATCTCGGCAGCCAGGACGCTGGGGGCCTTCGTGCGTGCCGCCTCTATCCGCAGTCCATACCTAAAGACACCCGTACCACGCTGGAAGATCGGCAACCACGGGGTAGTCCGGACGGCCTCGACTAGCAGCGCGCCACAACGCTCGTCCGCACTGAGGCGCGCTGCGGGCCACGCAGCCAGCGGATCCGCCGCCCACCACGATCACGTCATATTTCACAGTCAAGGCCCGACTTCGTCAGGCACATCGGCCGAAACGCGCGAGCAGCACGGTCTGGGCGTCCGCGTGGCCAGGCACCGGCGGCCGCGCGGCGATCGCGCCCGCACTGCGGTAAGCGTCCTCCGTCGCGTCGAACCAGTTGGCGCAGGACGCGACGAGCCCGGTGTCCAAGCGCTCGTCTGCGCCGATAGCACGGGCCAGGTCCCACGCGTGGATCAGATGGTCGGCAAACAGCTGCAGCGCGTACTCGCGGCCAGGGAAATCGCCAAACGACAGGTGCACGATCCGGTCCATCGCGCCGTCAGCTTCGATGGCCCGCACCGCCGCGGCAGAGGCCGCCGCCCAGGCGGCCCTAGGCTCAGCGCCAAGCACATCACCGTCAAAGCGGTCGCCTACCTCGGTAATCGTGGACCCGGCAAGCAGCAGCGGCGCCCACAAATCCTCGCCGACCAGATGATTCACCAGGTCGCGGACAGTCCAGTCCTCATCTGGGGTCGGCGCCTGCCACTGGTGGCCGCCGATCTGCCGGACGCGGGCGTCGAACTCCGCGACGGCGCCGCGGAACATCGCCGGGATATCCATGTCGCCTCCCTGCACCTGAGCATGTGCCGCTCGCCTTAGGCACAACACCGCAGCGGCGGCCTGAAATCCACCGCCAGCGTCCGGTTAGGCACTCGCCTACCCCGACCCGCAAGAGGAACAGGCGCGGTCCATCGAAGGAGGTGCTCAGGTTCCGCTCATCGCAGAACAGCAACACGCCCCTGTTCAGCAGGGATGGTGAACGTATGCAGATGGCATGGAGATTTTCTCCCTGCGGTAGGCGGTGTTCAAGCACATCGGCCTGCACCGGAGCTATCGACCACCGCCGGCCGGTGCGACCGGCGGTCATCAGCGCGTGCCCGCAACCTCCCAGCAGGGCTGGCGGCCTGCGCGTCCAGGCGTCCAACCAAGCTAGGACCCGTCCCGGTAACGGCAGCGGCCTCGGCCTGCTGGGCATGGCCGAGCGCGTGTCGCTACTGGGACGGAAGCCTGACGCACGCCCGCACGCGCGACGGCCAGTTCGAGCTGTCGCTCACCTTGCCGGTGGCGGCATCATGTGAGCGCGGGTCTGGGCGCCTTGTGCGGCGAACCTTCTCCACATCCCGCACACACGATCTGCACCGGGGCTCCACAAGGCAGGAGTGTCCTATGGGAGCAGAGGGCGGCCACCCTTCGCAACACAGAGGCCGCCCAAGCGGGTAGCAGGCGGTGCGCACGCGCGCGATGAGCAGCTCGCCACCTTCCGGTCCCGGGAAGCGACCGGTGACAGCAGCGGGCGAGCAGCGATCCTGGGACCGTATCCATGATCAGCGGGCACCGCCGGCTCTGGACCACGGCCGAAGGGAGATCAGCCCATGGCGTTCATGCAGATCATCGAGTTCCGCACCTCCGACATCGACAGGGGCCGCCAGATCAACGATCAGTGGTGGCGTGCCACCGAGGGCAAGCGCACCGTGCGCCGGGAAGTGCTTGCCCGCGATCGCTCCGACCCCAGCCGCTGCTTCGCTGTGGTGTTCTTCGACTCCTATGAGTCAGCGATGGAGAACTCTGACTTGCCGGAGACCAAGGCATCGGCCGAGCAGTACAGGAAGATGTCCGATGAGCCGCCGGCGTTCTACGACCTGGACATCGTTGAGGACCGGGCCTAGGTCCGGCGGTCATGCTACTCCGGGCCCGAAGCCGCGGCGCACCTGCCGGAAGAACTCCAGCTCACCGCGCGGGCGGGCGGCGGGATCGACCGCAACGGGCTGGACTGCTGCGGATACCCCTGTGCGCCGCGGCCGCCGGTATTCCGAGGCCGTCACGGTCTGGGCCGCGTTGACGACGCTCCTGCAGCAGGAGGGGCTCACCGATGCGCGCCGCCGGCACGTACCCGGGCGGGCAGCCTACCGATGAGGGCCGCAAGAGAGCCGGCCCGGCACGACAGGCAGGAAGGCGATGTCTGCAAACCCGAACCCGGCCGAGCAGGCTAACTCGAGGCGCGATGACCCGGCGGTCACTGACCTGGTGACCCGCGCCAGGAACGGCGACCGGCAGGCGTGGGACGCGCTGGTGGAGCGGTACGCCCCGCTGATCTGGGCCATTTGCCGCAGCCGCCGGCTGGGCGACGCCGACGCCCACGACGTCGGCCAGAGCGTGTGGCTGCACCTGGTGGAACGGCTTGACGCACTCCGCGATCCGGCTGCGCTTGCCGGCTGGCTCGCCACCACGACCCGGCGAGAATGCGCCCGGGTCCTGCGCGCGCGCAGACCGCAGACAGCCGGGTACGTGCTGAACGCCGGCAACATCCCGGACGACCGGGCGGTGATGGCCGAGCAGGAACTGCTCGCGGCCGACCGCAATGCCGCGCTGCGCGAGGCGCTCAGGCACCTGCCCTCATGCTGCCAGCGGCTGATTGCCATGCTCTGCGCCGACCCGCCCGAGACGTACGCCGAGATCAGCGCCCGGCTGGGCATCGCTGCCGGGAGCATCGGCCCGGCCCGCGGCCGCTGCCTGGACAAGCTGCGCCGTGACCCGGCCATCGCCGCGCTGATCAACACCGGCACAACTGCGGCAAACCAGATACCTGGCCAGGCAGCGCCGCGACACTGTCATCGGCCTCCGGCATGACAGCATTCTGCCCGGCCGACTGAGCCGGCCGACGATCAGCCGGCCTGCATGGCCGCGGCGTTGGCCTTCATCGCGGCAAGTGTCACGGCCAGTTGGTCGGTGGGACTGAACTGGAGGAACTCCGTGCCGGTTTCGGCGGCAGGTACGTGACCTGGCGGCATGTAGAAGGCATCTCCCGCCTGGTAGGTCTCCTCGTGATCGGCGTAGCTGACCGTAATCCTCCCGGCTAGCAGGTAGCCCCAGTGCGGGCACTGGCAGCTGTCGCCGGGAAGGCCCTTGAGCATGGCCGCCAGCGAATGCGCCTGCCGGATCGTGACGAAGTCGGCCGTGTAGCCCTCGAGCTCTCCGCCGCGGTCGACCGCAGGGCCGACATCCTGAACGTTCGGCGCGGTGTCCTTCGAGAACGCAGGCATGGTGTGCTCCTTGTTAGTTGCCGGTTCGAGCTTGTACGACGACGGTAACTGCGGGCCGGCGCCTGGCGCATGAGGCAGTTGCCCCATCTTCGGCGACCAGTTAGTCGAAGTCGGGCAGCAGGCCGTTGCGCATTGCGAACAGGCTCGCGGAAGCCCTGCTGGACGCGCCGATCTTGGCGTAGATGTGCTCGATGTGATTGCGGGCCGTCTTCGGCGATATGACCAGGCGGTCGGCGATCTGCCTGCTGGACAGGCCCCGCGCGACCAGGCGCAGGACGTCGACCTCGCGATCGGTGAGATTCGCCGGACGATCTCGCCGGCGCAAGGTTGGGTGACCTGCGGCCGAGAGCACCGCCTCAACCACGTCGCTGGCTAGCCGGCCTGCCGTGGCCTCGGCGCGAAGCCCGGCGGCAGCATCGTCCCCGGACAGCGCGCTGCGATACGGCCGGGGCTCGCGCATGGCCTGGTATGCGTCAGCGGCACCGAGGATGCGGCCGGGTACCGAGATGGAGTTCCGGGCGAGGCCGCGCGGATATCCCGAGCCATCGAGCCGCTCACGCAGTTGCACCGCGGCCGAGCCGAGTGACGCTAGCCAGCCGGACTGCTGCAGCATCCGTTCGGTCAGGTACGGCTGCAGGCGCACCCGTTCCCGCTCGCCGGCGCCGAGCGGGCCGGGCTTATCCCAGATCGAATTCGAGATGCCCAGCCTGCCCAGGCCACTGACCAGCGCGGCCCGGCGCAGCAGTTCTACCTCACCGTCG
>JBKQQQ010000297.1:0-6855 GCA_052144275.1 Streptosporangiaceae bacterium | reverse complement strand
CCGGCTGGCCGTCGTGGACCCGTCCCTGAGGGTGCACGGCGTGCCGGGGCTGCGAGTCGCCGACGCCTCCGTCATGCCGGCCGTCACCTCGGGTAACACCAACGCGGCCACGATCATGATCGGCGAGCGCTGCGCGGACATCATCCTGACGCCACGGACGTGCCTGCGCGGGCAGCGGCGGCGGCGTCAGAAACGCCACGGGAGCCAGATGCCTAACCTGTGTCGTTATCGTTTGCACAGCGGCCCGGCCTCGCACAGGCAGGTCCGGCCGCCCGCCTCGTACGGCACGCTATGTTCATAGCCGCACTGGGCGGCGGGCCGGCGGCAAGGCGGAAACGTACAGCAGGCGTTCAAGAGGCCAGTCAGAGACAATGGCACATGGCGACGGCGCGCGAGGCACTCCTGGCCGAGCAGGCGCGCGCCCGGGAGCGGGTGGCCGCGCTCGAGCGGGCGTTCGCCGAGTTGGCGGAGGCGGCTAGTTCGGCCGGAACCGACGACGAGCACGACCCGGAGGGCGCGACGCTCGCGTTCGAGCGCCAGCACGCCGCCGCCCTGCTCGAGGCGGCGCGGGAGCAGGTGGCGGCGATCGACGTCGCGTTGGAGCGGCTGGCTGAGGGCCGGTACGGCAGCTGCGACCAGTGCGGGCGGCCTATCGGCGAAGACCGGCTGGCCGCCCGCCCGGCCGCGCGGACCTGTATCGAGTGCGCGGGCGGCCGGCGCCGCTAGCGAGGGGCCGGCGCCGCTAGCGAGGGGCTAACGGTGTCCGCGGGGGCGGCACTAGCGGGCTACTCGGCGCGGAGCGCGAACGCGGTGCGGGTCCGGGCCGCCCAGCCCGCCGGGGCCAGCGCCCCGGCCACCGCGATGACCAGGCCGGACAGCGCGAGCAGGACGAGCTCCCCGGGCCGGTACACCGACAGCAGCGACGGCGGCAGGTCGGTCTGCGCCCCGTGGCCCATCACCGGGACCACGTACTGGTGCAGGGCGACCCCGGCCGGGATCGCGATCACCCCGGCGAGGACGCCGACCCCGGTGACCGAGCACACCACCATCGCGATCGTCTGCCCGGGCGTCATCCCGACCGCCTTGAACACCCCGAGGTCGTGCACCCGCTCCCTGATCTGCAGGACCACGGTGTTGAGCACGCCGAGCCCGGCGACCGCCATGAGCAGCACCGTCAGCACGGCGACCAGGCCGAGCACGGCGGTGAACACCTGGCTATTGTCCACGGCCGCGCTGACCGGGAAGGACGGGCCGAGCACCGCGGACAGGGCGTTCGCGTACGCCTGCACGTTCGTCCCCGGCCGGACCCCGACGTCGTACTGCTGGGGCGCGAGCCCGGGGGCGACGGCGGCCAGGGTGGCGGAGCTCATGAACATCACGGCCGAGTTCCCCGGGTCGAAGAACTCACCGACGATCCGTACCGTCGTCTGCCTTCCGCCGGAGGAGAGCGTGTACGTATCCCCCACCACGGTGCCGGTGGCGGTGAGGAAGTAGGTGTTGACGTCCGCCTCGCGGCGGCCGGAGTACCAGCGTCCGGTGACCACGCCGTACCCGGTCCAGCTGGCGTCCCCGCCGAACGAGACCACGGACAGCGGGTCAGCCAGCCCGGGCACGCTGAGCTGGTCATCGGTTTCCGGCACGTAGTGCAGCGTGCCGGGCTGGGCGCGCAGCGCGGAGACGACGGCCCGCTGCTGTGCGGCCGTGACAGGGGCGGCCGTGACGGGGGCGGCGCCGGATGCCACGGCCGGGCGGCTGCGGCGCCGCACCGGGCCGGACCCCGGGCCAGAGCCGGACCCCGGGCCAGAGCCGGACCCCGAGCCAGGGCCCGGCACCAGCCGCGGCTCGTTTGCGCCCAGTTGCACCTGCACCGGTTCGGTCTGCGCGAGCGACAGGTCAGCCTGCGCCAGGTTCAGCGACGTGCCGAGCCCGGCCCCGAACGTCACCGCCACCGCACCGAACAAGATCGCGGCGAGCGTCACGAACGTCCGGGCCGGCCGGGCGAACGGCCCCGCGAGCCCGAGCGTCACCGCCCGGGGCACAGCCGGCACCCGGCCGAGGAGCCGGTGCGCCAGGTACCCGTGCGACGGCCGCGGCGCCCGCCCGGTCGCGATCGCCTGCACCGCGCTCATCCGCCCGGCCCGCAGCGCGGGCAGCAGCGCGGCGACGACGGTCAGGCCGAGCAGCGCCAGCGGCACGGCCACGTCCACCCACAGCGGCACGGACAGGGCGCCGACCCCGTACACCTGCGCGTTCTGGCTGAGCAGCGGCGTGGCCAGCAGGTTGCCGCACACCGCTCCGGCCGCGCAGCCCGCCACCGCGGGCACCGCCACCTGGAGCACGTACGCGGCCACCACCTGCAAGGGGGTGAACCCGATCGACTTCAGCACGCCGATCCGCCGGGTCCCGGCGACCACCGCGCCGCTGACCACGTTGACCACGATCAGCACCGACATCACCAGCGCGATCACGCCGAACGCCACGATGAACGGCACCCAGGGCGCGATCTGGACCGCCGCCCGCTGCTCGGCGGTGAGATAAGACTGCGTGCCGAGCAGCGCCCCGGGCGGCAGCGCGGCCCGCACCGCCGCGACGTCCGCGGAAACCGCCGTGCTGCTTCCGGCGCTGGAGAACCGGTACAGCATCTGCGCCTCGCCGGAACCGCCCAGTGCGGCGATCTCGGCGGGCAGCACCCACGCCTGCCCGGTGCGGGTGACCGAGGTCGCGGTGCCCACCACCGTCAGGCGCGGCGAGCCAGGCACCCCGCTCAGCGTGACCTCCGTCCCCGGCTGGACCAGCCCGCTGCCCTGGCCGCTGCTCGCCCACACGACCTCCCCCGTCGTCCGCGCCCAGCGGCCGGAGGTCAGGGTGAGGTCGTCGACCGGTCCGCCCGGTGAGGTCCGGCCGGTCAGCGTCACCGGTACCAGCAGCGCGCCGGCCGCGCCGGGGGTGCTGATCTGCGCGGTGACCGTCGTCTCGGGAAACGGCCCCGACGCGGCCGTCACCCCGGCCAGCCGGGTGGTGGCAGCCAGCCGGGCGGCCGAGGCCTTCGACGTGTCGACCTGCGCGGCCACCTGGGCGCCGTGCTGGGCGGTGAAGGCGTGATCGAACGGGGCGCTCGAGTCGACGAGCAGGCCGAGGGCGAGGGTCGAGGCGGCGGTGGCGGCGAGCACCACCAGGCCGATCACCACGGCCTGCACGCGCCGCCCGGCCAGCCCGCCCCGCGCGGCCCGGACGGCCGGCATCGCGCTCACGGCCGCGCTTCCCTGGTCCGGCCGGCCCCCGTACGGCCGGCGCCGGCCCCCGTACGGCTGGCTTCGGCCCCCGTACGGCTGGCTTCGGGCCGGCCAGACCGGTCGCGGCTGGCACCGTCGCTCGCCACCCGCCCGTCCACGAGCTCGATGACCCGGCCGGCGTACCTGGCCGCCAGGTCCGGGTTGTGGGTGACCAGGATGAGGGTCTGCCCGGCGGAGTTCAGCTCGAGCAGCAGCTCGCCGATCTCCTCCCCGGTCGCAGTGTCGAGCGCGCCGGTCGGCTCGTCGGCGAGGAGCAGCTCCGGCCGGTTCACCAGGGCGCGCGCGATCGCGACCCGCTGCCGTTCCCCGCCGGAGAGCCGCGCCGGGTACGTGTCCCTGTGCTGCCCGATCCGCAGCGTGGTCAGCAGCTCATCGGCCCGCTCCCGCGCCTGCGCCTTCGGCTGCCCGCTGAGCTGCGCGGGCAGCAGCACGTTATCCGCGACCGTCATGTCGTCGAGCAGGTTGAAGAACTGGAAGATCATCCCGACCCGCCGGCGCCGGAACCGCGCCGCGCCGGTCTCGCCGAGCAAGTCGACCCGCTCGTCACCGACCCGCACCGAGCCGCTCGTCGGCCGGTCAAGCCCGGCGATCAGGTTGAGCAGCGTGGACTTCCCGCTGCCCGACGGCCCCATCACCGCGACGGCCGCACCGTACGCGACCGCCATGCTGACATCGGCCACCGCGGGCGTCCGGCCGTCTTCATACCTTTTCGTCACGTTGTCGAGCTGCACGAGAGCATCCATGCCGGGACCGTACGCCGGCCGCCGCCGCCACCGCGTCCGCCGCCGGGCGGAAACCCGCGTACCGTAGCCGGCCGAGGCGGAAGCCGCCCTCATCCCTGCGATGTACTCATCTACACCGAACGAGCGACGATATCTGGCCCCGTATGGATGACAATGTTCAGATGGCGGCGACAAGAACCGGGCTATCCGCCTGGCGCCCGCGCGACCGGGCCCGCGGGGTGGTCGCGTTCCTCAGGCAGTCCCAGCCACCACGGCCGCTGTCCGGCTGGTCGCTCGCGGCCGACGCGGTCCTCGCGGTGGCGGCCACAGTCGCCGCGATCATGGAAGTGACCGCGCGCACCAGGGGCCTCGTGGCCGCCATCCCCAAGGGGACCGTCTTCACCCCGGTGATCACCGACCTGGACGGGGTGCGCCGGGTCATCGGATACGCGGCCGTCTCCCACGGGACGCTCATCGGGATCCTGAAGGCGCCGCTGCAGGACCTGCCGCCGCCGCCGGGCCCGTCCGCGACGGTGCTGCTCGCGGTCGCGCTGACGGCGGCGCCGCTCGCGGGCAGGCGCAGGTACCCGGCCGCGGCGTGCTGCGTGATCATGGCCGCCGTCCTGGCCAGCCGCGACTGGACGCCGCCCGTCACCTTCGCGACGGCGATCTTCGCCGCGTACAGCGCGGTCGTCTACAGCAAGTACCGTCAGCTGGCCCTGGGCGTGGTGCTGACCGGCGCGGTCATCATCACCATGACGTTCCCGAACACCCTGCCGCGGGTGTCGGAACGGTACACCGCGATCCTGGTCGTGATCCCGGTGGTGGCCGCCGGGATCGCGATGCGCGAGTGGCGCAGGCGCGTGAGCGACTCGGCCGCCCGGCTGCGCCGCGCGGAAGCCGAGCACGAGGCCGCCACCCGCCGCGCCGTCGAGACGGAGCGCTCCCGGATCGCGAGCGAGCTGCACGACGTGGTGACGCACAACGTGAGCGTCATGGTGGTCCAGGCCGGCGCGGCCCGCCAGGTACTCGCCAGCTCGCCGGGCGACGCCACGCAGGCGCTGCTCGCCGTGGAGGCGAGCGGCCGGACCGCGATGGCCGAGCTGCGCCACCTGCTCGGGTTGCTCTGCCCGGTGGATGACGATGCGGCGCTGCGCCCGCAGCCGGGCCTCGGCCAGCTGGACTCGCTCATCCGCCGGGTGTCGGACGCCGGGCTGCCCGTGGACCTGCACACCAGCGGCCCGCCGCACGGGCTGCCGCCCGGCCCTGACCTCGCGGCGTACCGCATCGTCCAGGAAGGGCTGACAAACGTGATCAAGCATGCGGGGCAGGCACCCGCGTCCGTTCGGCTGGAATATCACCGCGGGGAGCTGGTGATCACGGTCACCGACGACGGGGGCGGCACCGGCGGTCCCGGCCGCGGCGGGGGCGGGGCCGGGACCGAGGGGCGGGGGCTGCTCGGGCTGCGGGAGCGGCTCGCGGTCTACGGCGGCGACCTGTCGGCCGGCCCCCGGCCCGGCGGCGGCTGGCGGCTGCGCGCCCGCATCCCGCTCTGCGCGTCCGGCGCCAGCGAACCGGGCGGCCCGGTTAGCGGCGTGCACGTGGCTACGGTGTAGGCATGCTGCCTGACGCGCCGCCCCGTGTCCTCGTCGCCGACGACCAGACGCTGGTGCGGAGCGGCTTCCGGCTGATCCTGAACGCGGCGGGCATCCCGGTGGTGGCCGAAGCCGCGGATGGCAAGCAGGCCGTGGCCGCCGCGCTCGAGCACCGGCCGGATGTCGTGCTGATGGATATCCGGATGCCCGAGATGGACGGGCTGGAGGCGACCGGGCGCATCCTCGCGTCCCTGGAGGACGTCCGGATCATCATCCTCACCACGTTCGACCTGGACAAGTACGTCTACGCGGCACTGTCCGCCGGGGCCAGCGGCTTCCTGCTCAAGGACGTCTCGCCCGAGCACCTGATCGCCGCCGTGCGCCTGGTCCGCTGCGGCGACGCGCTGCTCGCCCCATCCATCACCCGCCGCCTGGTCGAGCGGTTCGCCCCGCGGGAGGTTTCCGGGGTTTCCGGGTTTTCCGGGTCGGCGCCCGGGCGGGCGAACGCAGACCTGTCCGCCCTGACGCCGCGCGAGCTCGAGGTCCTCGGCCTGGTCGCGCGCGGGCTGAGCAACGCCGAACTCGCCGCCGGGCTGACGCTGAGCGAGGCGACGGTGAAGACCCACGTGGCCAGGATCCTGGCCAAGCTGCAGCTGCGCGACCGGGTCCAGGCGGTCGTGCTGGCCTACGAGACCGGCCTGATCAGTCCCGCCTGTCTTCCCCAAAACCCGCGCGACCTGCCACGATAGGCCCATGACCGACTCTGCCTCACCGGCCGCCGCGTTCCGCGCGGCGCGGGACCTGCTGCTCAGCTACCGGGACGACTACGAATCCGCGCGGCGCGAGTTCACCTGGCCCGAACTAGACGAGTTCAACTGGGCGCTGGACTGGTTCGACGTGATCGCGGGCGAGCATCCGGACCGGCCCGCGCTGCGGATCGTCGCCGACGACGGGTTTGATGCCAGCCTGTCCTACGGCGAACTGTCGGCCCGGTCCGGGCAGGTCGCCAACTGGCTGCGCGGCCTCGGCGTCCGGCGCGGCGACCGGGTGCTGCTCATGCTCGGCAACGTGGTGCCGCTGTGGGAGGTCATCCTGGCCACGATGAAGCTCGGCGCCGTGATCATCCCGGCGTCGACGCTGCTGCAGCCGGCCGACCTGGTGGACCGGATCGCGCGGGGCCAGGTCCGGCACGTCATCACCGATACGTCGCAGCTGGGGAAGTTCGGTGAGGTGCCGGGAGAGTGG
>JBKQQQ010000296.1:0-7851 GCA_052144275.1 Streptosporangiaceae bacterium | reverse complement strand
CGGCTGGTGGCGACCAGGAACGGGTCCGTGGTGGCCGACGAGCAGGGCGGCGGCGACTCCACCTACGTCGGCCAGCTTCGCGCGTTCGCCGCCGCGATCGCCGCCGGTCCGGGGGTTTCTGGGTCTGTCACGGTCCCGACATCGGCGGCGGACGCCGTGGTGACCATGCGCCTGATCGACGACGCGTACCGCGCGGCCGGCTTGGCGCCGCGCCCCTCGGGATGACGCCCGCCGGCCTGGAGGCGGCGCGGTTCGCCGCCGACCTGATCAGGATCGATACGACCAACCGGGGCGGCGGTGACGCGCGGGAGCGCCCGGCGGCGGAGTACGTGGCGGCGCGGCTGGCCGAGGCCGGGCTTGAGCCGGTGCTGCTCGAGTCGGCGCCGGGCCGGGCGAACGTGGTCGCCCGGATCAGCGGGACCGAGCCGGGCGCTGGGGCCCAGCCGGGGGCTCAGCAAGGGGCACTGCTGCTGCACGGTCACCTGGACGTGGTGCCGGCCGACCCGGCGGGCTGGTCGGTGCACCCCTTCTCCGGCGAGATACGCGACGGCGTGCTGTGGGGGCGCGGCGCGGTCGACATGAAGAACGCGGACGCGGTGCTGCTCGCGCTGGTCAGCCAGTGGGCCCGCAGCGGGACCCGGCCGCGGCGGGACATCGTGCTCGCGTTCACCGCCGACGAGGAGGACACCGCGGAGTTCGGCGCGCGGTGGCTCGTCGAGCGGCATCGGGAGCTGTTTGAGGGCTGCACCGAGGCCGTCGGGGAGTCGGGCGCGTTCACCTTCCACACCGGCTCCGGGCAACGGCTCTACCCGATCGCCTCCGCCGAGCGGGGAATCGCGTGGCTGAGGCTGACCGCGACCGGCCGGGCCGGCCACGGCGCCAAGCCGAACCAGGCGAACGCGGTGATCCGGCTGGCCGAGGCGATCGCCAGGATCGGCGCCTTCGCCTGGCCGGTCCGGCTGATCCCGACGGTGCGCGCCGCGGTCGAGGCCATCGCCGCCTCGGCCGGGGTGCAACTGCCGGACGGGGCGCTGACCGGCGGCCTGACCGCGGAGGAACTGCTGGCCCGGCTCGGGCCCGCGGGAGCCCTGGTCGCCGGGACCGTGCGCAACAGCGCCAACCCGACCATGCTGCAGGCGGGCTACAAGATCAACGTGATACCCGGCGAGGCGGTCGGCCACGTGGACGGCCGCGTCCTGCCCGGCTACGAAGCGGAGTTCCGCGCCAGCCTGGACGAGCTGACGGGAGCAGACGTGACCTGGGAGTACGCGCATTCGGAAATACCGCTGGAGGCGCCGCTTGACGCCCCGGTGATGGCCAGCATGGCGCAGGCCCTGCTGGCCGAGGACCCGGGCTCGACCATCGTGCCCTACTGCATGAGCGGCGGCACCGACGCGAAGCAGTTCTCCCGGCTGGGCCTGACCTGCTACGGCTTCACCCCGCTGGTGCTGCCCGAAGGCTACGACTACTACGCCATGTTCCACGGCACCGACGAGCGCATCCCGCTGTCCGCCCTCGAGGCCGGCGTCCGGATCATGGACCGCTTCCTCGCCACCGCAGCAGGCTGATCAAGAAAATTTAAGATCTTTTTTTCCCGAACGTTTCCGCAGCTCGGGGCACGTGCGGCCGGTGTGTCACCCGGGGAAAACGGGATTGGCTGGCATCTTGTGGCGAAAACGGGGCACGGCTATACCTGTCTGGCGATCGGCAGGGGGTAGTCAGTGACCGTAGTGGAGATACCGTCCGGCACGCAGGCGGCGAACAGGTGGCTCAGCCAACCATTGCTGGGCCAGCGATTGCTGGGCGGGCGATTCCGGCTAGACGAGCGGATCAGCCTGGACGATCAGGTCAGCGGGTCGTTGGGTCCGCGCGGCTCCTCATGGGAGGCGCGCGGCCTTTCTTTGTGGAAGGCCAGCGACCAGCTGCTCGGCCGGCCCGTCACGATCTACCTGCTGCCCCCCGGGCCCGTCCCGCGCCCCGTGATCGAGGCGGTGCAGTCCGCCGCCAAGGTGACCGACCCGCGCCTGGCCGCCATCTACGACACCGACTTCAACCCAGGGACCCCAAAAACCCCGGAATGCCCCTACATCGTGTCCGAATTGGCCCCCGGCACGCCCCTGGAAGACCTGGTGCTCACCGGGCTGCCGCACCCGGCCCTGGCCGCCGCCATGATCGCCGACGCGGCGGACGCGCTGGCCGTCGCCCATCAGGCCGGCCGGCCGCACCTGCGGCTGACCCCCCGCTCGCTGCGCTGGGACCCCGGCTGCGGCCTCAAGATCACCGGCCTCGGCCTCGACGCGGCGTTCTTCGGCGCGCCCGCGGGCGACCCCGTGGCGGCGGACACCACGGCGCTGGGCCGGATGCTCTACGTCCTGCTGACCGGGTACTGGCCCGGCGACGAGGCTCAGCCCACCACCGGCCAGCCCACGACCGCCCGGCCCACCACCGCACTGCCGCAGGCTCCCCGGCATAAGGGCCGCGTGTGCACGCCGCGGCAGGTCCGGGCCGGGGTGCCCGCCATCCTGGACGCCATCACCTACCGCGCGCTGCACGGGCAGGCCGCGGACGCCCCGCTGCGGGCGCAGACTCCGGCCGGGCTGGCCATGGCGCTTCGCATGGTGCAGCGGCCGTCCTACCGGCTGGAGAGGCTGGAGGAGGAGCCCGTGGCCGGCCCGCAGGTCCGGGCGCACCGGAGCGGCCCTGGACGGCACGCTAGGTCCGGCTCCGGGCACCGGATCACGCTGCTGCGCCCCGCGGTATAACCCACGGCGGCGATCACGCCTGCTGCGCAGCTCCCCATAACGGACGGCGGCGGTCACGCCTGCTGCCGTAGTTCCTCCGCCCGGGCCAGCGTGTCGGCCAGGTCGTCGGTCAGGCAGTTCCCGGCCGCCAGCACGTCCCTGATCCGCCCGGCCACGTACCCGGCCAGCTCGCGCGCGGCCTCCGGCGCCTCATCGGCCAGGTCCTCGACCTCGTCGAGGAGATCCTCCAGGTCGCTGGTGTCGGGGTACCAGCCGTCGTCCGGGTCGCAGTCACCAGCTTCGGCGGCCAGATCGGCCAGGACGTCGTCCAGGTCGGCGCGCAGCTCGGCGGCCAGGTCGGTGTCGGAGGGCCCCGCCTCCGCGGTGCTAGCTTCCCCGGGGCCCACGCGGACCCAGGCGAGCACCGCGGCGACCGCGTGCGGGCACGGTGCTGGCTGATACTGGGCTGGCTGATACTGGGCTGGCTGATACTGGGCTGCCGGATACGGGTCCGCGTCCGGGCAGGTGCAGCGCGCGTCCAGGCCGCCGGGCCTGACCCGGACGCTGACGTCGGTTCCGTCCACGGTCGCCTCGACGAGCGGCCCGGCCGCCGACAGCCCCGCCACCTTGCCGGCCAGGTTCACGGCGCGGGCGAACACGTGCTGGTTCACGGTGGCGCGCAGCGACTCCTCGGTCACCTCAACGCGTGCCATCGGCCCTTACCTGGGCGTAAGCAGGGTACGGACCCGGTCCTGGCCCAGCGCCAGCAGCAGCGTCGGCAGCCGCGGGCCGGTGTCCTTCGCGATCAGCAGCTGGTAGAGCAGGATGAACCAGATCCGCTGGGCGGCACTCAGCTCCGGCGTCCGCGGAGCGGTGATGGGCAGACCGCGCTGCAGTTTCGGGACGCCGTACAGCAGGGTGGTCAGGCCCTCCAGGGACCAGTCGGCGGTCATGCCGTCGGTCAGCAGCTTGAGCGCCTCGCGTTCGGAATCGGTGAGGGCGGCCAGCAGGTCCGCGTCGGGCTGGTCACGGACCTGGGTGCGGTCCTCGGGCGCGACGTATTCGGCCACCCAGGCCTGCGCGCAATCCAGCCGGGGCCGGACCTCGTCCAGCGAGCGGACCGGGGAATCCGCGGTCAGGTCCCGCAGGATGCGCAGGATCTGCTCCTCGTGACCGGCCGTGATGTCCGCCACCGAGGCCAGCGTACGGAACGGCAGCGGCCGGGGGGTGACCGGCAGCGGCCCCTCGGCGGTGCCGGACGCGCGCGCGAACACCGCCCGGGCCGGGGCGTCGGCGGTTCCCTCCGCGACCCGGCGGGTCAGCGCGTCCCACTCGTCGTAGACCCGGCCGACCTCGGCGTCGAAGGCCAGGGTGATGGACTGCTCGGGACGCCGCCGTGCGTACAGCCAGCGCAGCAGCGGGGCCTCGAAGATCTCCAGCGCGTCCAGCGGGGTCGGCGCGGCGCCAGCCGAGCTGCTGATCTTCGACGAACCGCCGGTGAAGCCGACGAACGCGTACCCGAAGTGCAGCGGCATATCGCCGCCGAAGATCTCCGACACCAGGTGCCCGCCGACGGTGAAGCTGGAACCGGGCGAGGAGTGGTCGACCCCGGCCGGCTCGAACGTCACGCGCTCGTAGGCCCAGCGCATCGGCCAGTCGACCTTCCAGGCCAGCTTCCCGGCGACCGCCGCGATCGGCGTGGGCCCCACCCGGGCGCCGCAGGCGCAGATGTAGGTGATCTCCGTGGTCTCGTCGTCGAAGGCGGTGACCGTGGTGTCGTCACGGCCGCAGACCGCGCAGTACGGCCGGAACGGGTAGTACACCGCGGTCTGCGGGTCGTCGTCATCCGGCTCGTCCGCGCGCTTGGTCTGGTACCTGGCCAGCACCGCGCCGATGTCGGCCCGGCGCCGCATCGCGGTCACGATCTGCTCGGCGTAGGCCCCGGAGGTGTACATCTGGGTCTGGCTGATCTCGGTGACCACGACGCCGAGCCGGGCCAGCGCCTCGCGCAGCGGCTCCTTGAAGTGCTCGGCCCAGCTCGCGTGCCGGTCGCACGGGTCGGGCACCGCGCTCAGCGGCCGGCCGACGTGCTCGGCGAAGGACTCCCCGAACCCTTTCGGCACCCGGCGCAGCCGGTCGTAGTCGTCCCAGGACAAGATGTGGCGGCACGGCGCGCCCTGCTTGCGGACCTCGTCCGCGACCAGGTGCGGGACCATCAGCTCGCGCAGGTTCCCCAGGTGCACCGGCCCGGACGGGCTGATCCCGGACGCGCAGGTCGGAGCCAGGCCGGGATGCCTGCGTTCTGCTTCGGCGCGCACCTGGCCGGCCGTGCGCACTACCCAGTCATCGGCCGCAGCCACGGGACAGGCCACCTCCATCGTTTTCCGCAGGCATCAGGGTACAAGGGGTCCGGCCGCGATAAAGCCCGGGCCACGCCACTAGCGGCGCGGCCCGGGCCCGGGTTACTGCCGAGGCAGTCCTGACCGTGATCGAGCGGGTTAGCGGGTGAAGTCGCTCGCAAGCTCGGTCAGGTTCGGGATGCCGAGGCCGACTCCCTGGTTGTACGGCTCACCGGGGTTACCGGTGTAGTAGAGGTTGTCGTTGCTGGTGCCCGCCGTGTCCAGCGGGTTGAACGGGGAGTGGCTGCCGATCGCGGCAGCGTAGATCGACGGGTTCCAGAGCCCGACCCGGTGTCCCAGGGCCGAGTCGATGACCGCGGTGGACCCGTTCAGCTGCGGCGCCACGAAGCTGGTGCCGCCCCAGCCACCCTGCAACACGGGCTCGTTGACGGCGGCGAACGACGGCTCGTACAGCAGGTAACCGCTGTACGGATCCGCGTCGGCGGAGACGTCAGGAACCGCCCGCCCGGAACCGCTGCCGGTGGTCACCCTGGGAGTGGGGTTGAGGGTCCAGGCGATCGGCTCGACCAGGCCGGCGACGATCGTCTGGTAATCGGTCGGCGTCAGGTACTGCACGGCGTGGAAGCTGTGCGTGCCCGGCACGGACTCCTGGTACTGCGGTGTCGGCTCAAGCACGCTGAAGCCGCCGCCGCTGCCGCCGATGTTCGCTTCCGCGGCCTGGAGCTCGGTGAGGCCGGTGATCTTGGCGATGGCTGGCCACAGATAGTCCCAGCCCCAGGTGCGCTGGCTCGTCACCGTCACCGTGGCCGAGCCGTCGGTGCCGGTCAGCGTGCCGGTCCAGGGCAGCGTGGTGCCGCCCGTCGCGGTGATGTACGGGCTGTCCGGGTTGGTGTCGACCGACAGGTCGGTGGTGCCGAGGTCGCGGCTGGCGCCGTACGCCCCCGAGTCGCCGGAGGCGTCGAAGGCGGACTGCCCCTGCGCGGCCAGCTCGAGGAAGGCCTCGTCGAACGCGGCGTTGTAGGTAGACGCCTCCTGGCCGGCCAGGATCACCGACCGCAGGTAGGTCTCCGATTCACCCCAGCTCGTCGACACCGTGTCGGCGGTGTTCTGGCTGGCCGCGGTGAAGAACGCGTCGATGAACCCGGGGTCGGTGTTAGGCGCCTGGTAGTCGATCACGTTCGCGCCGGGCGCCAGGGCCCCCGACTGCTCCAGGTCCAGGTCCGTCTCGCCCGAGCCGGACGCGTCGCTCGGCGCGCCCGGGCCGCCGTCGATGTTCTGCACGGTGAGCGTGCGGCCGGTGCTCGGGATGTGTGCGATGTTGCTCCAGAAGTACTCCGGTGCGCCCGGGTCAACGGCGGCCAGGGTGACGATCGCCAGGGTCCGGCCGGAGCCGTTAGCCCCCCGGTTGTACAGGCCGTCGAGCCCGTAGTTGGCGGCGAAGTCCGACGGGAGGTTGCACGCGCCGGCCAGGCCGGTCAGGGCGACGCAGGTGTTCGAGTTGCCCTGCTGCGGCTTGACCACGCTGGTGTTCACGTGCGCCGTGTTGCTGGAGTAAGGGCCGTAGTTGGTGAGCCCGAGGATGGCCAGCACGAAGTTGGAGAGCCGGTACGGCAGCAGCGGCGCCTTCGCGTTGCCGTGCACGTCCTGCGCGGGTAGCCCGCTGAGCCCGTTGGAGCCCGGCATCGCGGGCACGTGGTACTGGTTCTGCGTCACGGACAGTGCGGCGTCGAACTCGCCCGCGGTGCCGGTGGCCGACACGTCGACGTTGTCGGCGTAGACCGTGGTCGTGATCCCGTAGTGGGCCAGGTAGCCGGTCAGCGTGGCGATGTTGGCCGGAGTCTGGCCGTACGCGGCGGCGAACTGGCCGACCGACAAGTACCTCCTGACGCCGCTGGTCACGCTGGCCTGCAGGCTGCCGTAGTTCCGCTCCCGCAGGATGAACGATACGGTCTCCGGCGTGCTGGCCGGGGTGCTACCGAAGACGGTGGCGCCCGGCAGTTGCGCCACGTTGATGCCCGACGCCACCGTCTCCGGCGTGTTCGGGTTCGTTGCGGCAGTGGCGGCCGAGGCGGGCCCGGCCAGCGCGGCCAGCGGGGTCATAACCGCTGCCACCCCGAGCACTACCACAGCCGATAGGCGTGTTTTTCTCATGCGGATCATGTCCCTGTGCACCGTCCTTATGAGGCTGATTGCCACGGCTGGTTGCGGTTAGCCGTGGACCGACGGTAAGTATGCCAGCTTGACCTGCCGATACTCGCTACTTCGGACAGATGGTTATTTGTTTGCCACGTAATAATTACGTAATAATTTGGCGGCCGTCATGATTTGGGAGGTCGAGGCGTGGCTGACCGCCCCGGCCGAGCCCGAGCCGCACTCGCAGACCGTGCTGTTCGCCAAGGTGGTGCTGGCGCTGATGCTCGGCCGCCCGGCCGAGCGCTACCTCGACGCCCAGCGGGCCGCCCACCTGCGGCGCATGCACGAACTCACCGCGCTCAAGCGCGCCGGGTCGCGCGCGGCCCCGATAACGCGCGCTTCGAGTGACCCTGGAGAACCGTACCCCCGCCGACGCTGGCAGGCCGCCCCCCTCCCGCGGCCTGACTAGCTCCATTCTCCGGGCCGGATTCGGCCCGGAGAACCCCGGAAAACTGGGGTGCATCCGCGAAAACCGGGCGTATCAGCGCAGACCGCGTTCTTCGGCCAGCAATCGCGCGGCGTGGGTGGGCGTGATATCGGCCTGCGCTTCCGGGTGG
>JBKQQQ010000295.1:0-2815 GCA_052144275.1 Streptosporangiaceae bacterium | reverse complement strand
GGCGGCCCGATGCCCAGCTTGGCCTGCGGGAACAGGTCCTGCACGGCCTGCGCCATGACGTGCGCGGTGGAGTGGCGCAGGATGTACCGGCCGTCGTCGCTGGCGATGTCCACCGGCGCCACGTCGTCGCCGGCGGCGACCTGGCAGGCCAGGTCGCGCAGCTCGCCGTTGACCCGGGCCGCGATGACGGAGCCCTCAGCGCCTTCGGCGGAAAGGGCCGCGCCGGCCGTGGTGCCAGCCTCGACCACGTGCTCGCGGCCTGCGAGGGTGATACGAAGCTGCTGGCTGGACACGGTGTGCTCCTTCATCGTCGAACAGAACTGGTTACCCGATGCTACCGGGGTACAGGCGCGTCGCGTGCGCGGGTATTCCCGAGGCTAGCGGCGGCCGGGGCGGTCGTCGGGGCGGTCCGGGGCCTTCGGACTTTCCGGGGTCTTCGGGATTTCCGGGGTCTTCGGGACCAGGCCGGCCCGGCGCAGGGCGTCGGCCAGGGCGCCGTCCGGGACGTTCGGGTTCTTCGGGCCCGGGCGGCCAGGCTTGGAGCCGCTCACACCGGACCGGGAGCTGGAACCACGGCCCGTTCGGGATGAATTGGCTGAAGGACGGTCCTCGGCTCGCGGGCGGCCGCCGGCCGGGCGCGGACCCGCAGCCCCCTTCGGTTCTTCGTCGTCCAGCCGCAGGGTGAGCGAGATCCGGTGCCTGGGGATGTCGACGGAGAGCACCTTCACCCGCACCACGTCGCCGGACTTGACCACCGAGCGGGGGTCGGAGACGAAGTTGCGCGACATGGCCGACACATGTACCAGGCCGTCCTGGTGCACGCCGACGTCGACGAACGCGCCGAAGGCGGCCACGTTGGTCACCACGCCCTCGAGCACCATGCCGGGCTCGAGGTCATCGAGCTTCTCCACGCCCTCGGCGAACGTCGCGGTGGTGAACGCGGGGCGCGGATCGCGGCCCGGCTTCTCCAGCTCGCGCAGGATGTCGGTGACGGTCGGCAGCCCGAACCGGTCGTCGGTGAACTTCTCCGGGCGCAGGCTGCGCAGCACCACGGTGCTGCCGATCAGGTCCCCCGCCGTGCTGCTGGTCGCGGCCATGATGCGGCGGACCACCGGGTAGGCCTCGGGATGCACGCCGGACGCGTCGAGCGGGTCGTCGCCGCCGCGGATGCGCAGGAACCCAGCGCACTGCTCGAACGCCTTCGGGCCGAGCCGCGGCACCTGCATCAGTTGCTGGCGGGTGCTAAAGGGCCCTTCCGAATCGCGCCGGGCCACGATCGCGGTCGCCAGGCCCGCGGTGATGCCCGACACCCGGGCCAGCAGTGGCTGCGAGGCGGTGTTCAGGTCCACGCCGACCGCGTTCACGCAGTCCTCGACCACGGCGTCCAGCGAGTGCGACAGCTTGCCCTCGGCCACGTCGTGCTGGTACTGGCCGACGCCGATGGACTTGGGGTCGATCTTGACCAGTTCGGCCAGCGGGTCCTGCAGCCGCCGTGCGATCGACACCGCGCCGCGGAGCGAGACGTCCAGCGCGGGCAGTTCCTCCGAGGCGTAGGCCGAGGCGGAGTAGACCGACGCGCCTGCTTCCGACACCACCACCTTGGTGAGCTTGAGGTCGGGGTGGCGCTTGATCAGGTCGGCGGCCAACCGGTCGGTCTCCCGCGAGGCCGTGCCGTTGCCGATCGCGACGAGCTCGCACTTGTGGGCCTTCGCGAGTTTCGCCAGGACGTCGACGGCCTCGTCCCAGCGGCGCTGCGGCTCGTGCGGGTAGATCGTCGCGGTGCCGAGCACCTTGCCGGTGGCGTCGGTGGCGGCGACTTTCACGCCAGTCCGGAACCCGGGATCCAGGCCGATCGTGGTCCGCGCGCCGGCCGGCGCGGCCAGCAGCAGGTCGCGGAGGTTGGCGGCGAACACCCGGACCGCCTCGTCCTCGGCCGCCTGCCACAGCCGGACCCGGATGTCCACGCTCAGGTGCATCAGGATGCGGGTCCGCCAGGCCCAGTGCACGGTGGCGGCCAGCCACGGGTCGGCGGGCCTCCCCTGGTCGCTGACGCCGAAGCGCTCGGCGATGCGCGCCTCGTTCTCCGCGTCGTCGGCCCCGGGGTCGAGGGTAAGGTCGAGGATCTCCTCCTTCTCGCCGCGGAACAGCGCCAGGATGCGGTGCGAGGGCAGCCGCGAGAACGGCTCGCTGAACTCGAAGTAGTCGGCGAACTTGGCGCCGTTGCGCTCCTGGCCATCCCGCACCTTCGAGGTGAGGGAGCCACGGGCGGCCATCGACTCGCGCAGCTCGCCGAGCAGGTCCGCGTCCTCCGCGAACCGCTCCACCAGGATGGCGCGGGCGCCTTCGAGGGCGGCGTTCGCGTCCGGGATGCCTCTATCGGGATCGACGAAGTTCGCGGCCTCGCCGTGCGGATCGCGGGCTGGATCGCCGATCAGGAGGTCGGCCAGCGGCTCCAGGCCGGCCTCGCGGGCGATCTGCGCCTTGGTGCGCCGTTTCGGCTTGTAAGGCAGGTAGAGATCCTCCAGCCGGGCCTTGGAGTCGGCGGCGCGGATCTGCTGCTCGAGCTCGGTGGTCAGCTTGCCCTGCGCGCTGATCTCCTTGCGGATCGCCTCCCGGCGCTCGTCGAGTTCGCGCAGGTAGCGGAGCCGCTCCTCGAGCGTGCGCAGTTGCGCGTCGTCGAGCGTGCCGGTGGCTTCCTTGCGGTACCTGGCGATGAACGGCACGGTGGCACCGCCGTCGAGCAACTCGACCGCGGCGCTGACCTGGCGGACGGCCACGCCGAGCTCGTCGGCGATCCGCTGCTCCACTGACTGGT
>JBKQQQ010000294.1:0-26543 GCA_052144275.1 Streptosporangiaceae bacterium | reverse complement strand
CGACGACGTAACTGGCCCGCAGCTCGTTGTTCGACAGGCCCACGATCGCGATCGTCTTGGCGGTGTGGAGCACGCGCTGGATCGTCAGCGAGTCCTGGTACTGCCCGAGATCGATCATGTGGTCACTGCCTCCTGGCCCGCTGTCGCGGCGACGCGCGCGAAACCCTGCTGCAGATCCCAGATCAGATCCTCGACGGACTCGGTGCCGACCGACAGCCGCACCGTCCCCGGCCTGACGCCCGCCGCCCGCAGCTCGTCGTCGCTCAGCTGGCGGTGGGTCGTACTGGCGGGGTGGATGATCAGGCTCTTCGCGTCGCCGACGTTCGCCAAGTGAGACCAGAGCGTCACGCCCCGGATGAGGTCCTGCCCGCCGTCCCGGCCGTCGGCGCAGTCGAACGAGAACACCGCACCGGCCCCGCGCGGCAGGTACTTCTCCACCAGCGGCCGGTACTTGCTGCCCGGCAGGCCGGGGTAGGTCACATTCGAGGCCAGGTCGTGCGACTCGAGGAACGCCGCGACCACCCGCGCGTTGTCGACGTGGCGTTCCATCCGCAGCGACAGCGTCTCGAGCCCCTGCAGGAACAGGAAGGCGTTGAACGGCGAGAGCGCCGCGCCGAGATCGCGCAGGGTCTCGGCCCGGAGCTTCATCAGGTAGCCGTACGTCCCGAACGTCTCGTGGAACTGCAGGCCGTGGTAGGCCGGCGACGGATCCGCGACCACGGGAAACCGCCCGTTGGACCAGTTGAACGTGCCGGCCTCGACGACAACCCCGCCGATGCTCGTGCCGTGGCCGCCGATGAACTTGGTCGCCGAGTGGATCACGATGTCGGCGCCCCAATCGATCGGGCGGCACAGGTACGGCGTCGCGAACGTGTTGTCCACGACCAGCGGCAGCTCGTGGGAGTGCGCGATGGCCGCTACGGTCTCGATGTCCAGCACGTTCCCGGCGGGGTTGCCGATCGTCTCGCCGAAGAACGCCTTCGTGTTCGCGCGGACCGCCTTCCGCCACGCGTCAGGATCGTCGGGATCGACCCAGGTCAGCTCCACGTTCATCTTGCGCAGCAGGTGCTTGAGCTGGTTCACCGTCCCGCCGTACAGCGCCGAGGACGAGACCACGTGGTCGCCGGGCTGCAGCAGCGTGAACAGCGCGGCGGCCTGCGCGGCGATCCCGCTGGCGAACGCCACCGCGCCGGCGCCGCCCTCCAGGTTCGCCACCCGCTCCTCGAACACCGCGACGGTCGGGTTCATGATCCGCGAGTACGTGTTCCCGTACTCCTGCAGGTTGAAGTACGCCGCCGCTGACTCCGGGTCCTCGAACACGTAGCTGGTCGTCTGGAAGATCGGAACCGCGCGTGCGCCCGTGTTCGGGTCGGGCCGTTGCCCGGCGTGCAGCTGCCGTGTCTCGAATCCGAACGCGCGGCCCTCCTCGGCAGGCACAGTCTCGGCCCGGGACAGCTTGTCGGTCACAAAGGCCTCTTCCTCGACGTCATCCCGTAAGAGCCGCCGGCCCCGCCTTCGGCCAGGCTGTGCTGGCCCAGAAACTGGCGGATAGTGGGCGTCTGCCGCGCTTCCTCAAGCAGGAAGCAGTCGTGGCCGTACGGAGCCTCGATCACCTGGAACTCTACCGGCTTGCCGAGAGCGCGAAGCGCGTCGGCGATCTCCCCCGACGCGGACGGCGGGTACAGCCAGTCGGAACTGAACGCGATCAGCAGCGTCCGCGCTGAAACGCCGTCCAGCGCCCGCGCGAGCGATCCGCTGCCGTACTGCCGCGCGAGATCGAAGTACGTCAGTGCGCGCGACATGTAGAGATAGGTGTTGGCGTCGAAGCGCCTGACGAACGAGCCGGCCTGGTGGCGGAGGTAGCTCTCGACCTCGAACTCCGGCTCGGTGATCGTGTAGCGGATGTCGTCGGCGAACTGCAGCCGCCGGCCGAACTTGTCGTGCAGCGCCAGTGCGGACAGGTACGTGACGTGGCCGACCATCCGCGCCACCCCCATGCCGGCCTCGGGCGCGCGGCCCGTGCCGTGGTAGCGGCCGCCCTGCCAGGCCGGATCGCGCATGATCGCATCACGCGCGATCGAGTTCCAGGCCACGCCCTGCGGGTGGAGGGCGTGCGTGCTGGCGATCGCCACGACGGCACCGACCTGATCGGGAAACAGGATCGCCCACTCGAACGCCTGCATCCCGCCGAGCGAGCCGCCGGCCACCGCCGCGAGCCGCTCGATACCGAGTTCGTTCAGGAACGCGCGCTCGGTCCGCACCATGTCCGCGACGGTGATCACGGGGAAGTCCGGCCCGTACGGCCTGCCTGTCGCCGGGTCGGTCGATGACGGCCCCGTCGTCCCGCGGCAGCCGCCGAGCAGGTTCGTGGCGACGACGAAGAAGCGGTCGGTGTCGAATGCCTTGCCGGGGCCGATCATCCCGTCCCACCAGCCGAGCCCCTTGCCGGCCGCACCGTCGCGATCCTCGGCGCCGAACCCGTCGCGAGTGCTCTCGCCGGACGGCGTCTTCGCGAAGCCCGCCGCGTGGGCGTCGCCGCTCAGCGCATGGCACACCAGGATGACGTTGTCGCGCCCGGGCGAGAGGGTGCCGTAGGTCTCGTATGCCACCCGAATCGGGTGCAGTTCCCGTCCGCAGTCGAGCCGCACCGGCTCCGGCAGGTCGAGGTACTGCGTCTCGACCATCCCGACCGAGCCGGCCGCAAGCTTCGAGGCTGGCTCCGCCATGTGGGCTATCCTAGCTGGTCGCAGCCGGTATATTGGCAAGCATCTCCATCGAGAATATGGGCATGGGAGCGAGAGGGGTATCACGCGAGATGACCACGGTTACCAACGGTGTCAACGTGCAGGCGCTGCTTGACGCGCGCGAAGTGCTGAAGGGTGCGCCCGAGGCCGCCCAGTTCACCTGGCGCGCATCGGCCAAGTGGCAGAACGGCGTGCACAGCACGATCAAGGTCCAGAGCTTCTTCGGCCTCGGGGAGGAGCAGAGCCACAAGGCGGAGTCGGTGTTCGAAGCCGACCACCCCGAGGTCTTCGCGGCGGAGGACAACGGCATCACGCCAATCGAGTACCTCATTGTCGGCCTGGCGAGCTGCCTGACGGCGGGCGTGGCGTCTGTCGCGGAGAACCGGGGCATCCAGCTGCGCTCGGTCGAGTCGACGGTCGAGGGCGCGCACGACATCCGCGGGATCCTCGGCGCCGACAGCGACGTCCGCAACGGCTTCAACGACATCAAGGTGACCTTCCACATCGACGCGGACGCGTCGAAGGAGGACATCGAAGCGCTGGTGGCCCAGTCGCAGAAGCGCTCCGCCGTGTTCGACGCTCTCACGAACCCGACGAACGTCACCGTCGAAGTCGCTTGAGCGGCCGCGCGGCGGCTTGTCCGACGCGCGCTCCGGCCAGCAGGGAGGGCCACGTCATCGAGCGCGTAACCGCGGTCGTGATCGGCGCGGGGCACGCGGGCCTGGCCGCGAGCCACTTCCTCAGCGACCGGTCGATCGACCACGTTGTGCTCGAGCGCGGCGAGGTGGCGAACTCCTGGCGGCGCGAACGCTGGGACTCCCTGCGGCTGCTCACCCCCAACTGGCAAAGCCGCCTGCCAGGCCTTCGCTACGAAGGCCCGGATCCCGACGGCTACATGACCGTGGGGGAAGTGACCGAGTTCATCGAGCGCTTCGCCGCGGCCTCGCGGGCTCCCGTCCGGACCGGCGCGAACGTCACGTCGGTGCGGCGCACCGACGACGGATACCACGTGACGACGAGCCGCAGCGAGATTCGCTGCCGGGCTGTGGTCATCGCGAGCGGCGCCTGCAATCAGCCAGCGGTGCCGCAGTTCACGGATGCGGTGCCGGGGTCCGTCGAGCAGCTGACGCCGTTCGACTACCGCGACCCGGCCAAGCTCCCCGACGGCGGCGTGCTCGTCGTGGGAGCGTCGGCGACCGGCGTGCAGCTGGCCGCCGAGCTGCAGCGGTCGGGCCGGCCGGTGACCCTCTCGGTGGGGGAGCACGTGCGGTTGCCGCGCACGTACCGCGGGCGCGATGTGTTGTGGTGGATGGACGCGTCGGGCCTGTGGGGCCAGCGGTACGACGAGATCGACGATCTCACGCGGGCCCGGCGGTTGCCTTCGCCCCAGCTCGTCGGGACTCCCGAGCGGACGACACTCGATCTCAACGCGCTCGCCTCGATGGGCGTCGAGCTGGTGGGCCGCTGGGTGGCGGTCCGTGGCGGCCGCGCGCTGTTCTCCGGCGGCCTGCGCAACGTGTTCTCGCTCGCGGACCTCAAGATGAGGCGCCTGCTGGATACGTTCGACGAGTGGGCTCGGACGCACGGGCGTGACGCCGAGGCCGACCCTCCCGAGCGCTTCGCGCCGACACCCGTGCCCTCCTCGACGCGGTTGCAGCTTGACCTGCGAAGCGGCGAGATCCGCGCGATCGTGTGGGCGACAGGTTTCCGGCCTGACTACGGCTGGCTCGACGTGCCCGCCCTCGACGCGAAGGGCCAGCTGCATCACGAGGGCGGCGTGGTCGACAGCCCGGGACTGTACGCGCTGGGGCTGCCCGTGCTACTGCGGCGCAAGTCCACCTTCATTTACGGTATCGAGGACGACGCGCGTGAGGTGATCGATCACCTCGCGCAGTACCTGGCCGTGCGCCGGTGATCCTGGCCATGGTGAAGACCGCCAGGTCGATGCTGCCCCGGTCAAGCGCGCCGTTCAGCGGTGCGGTCCGGTGGAAGTGGAACTTGATCTGCCGGTCAGGAAGGGACTCGCCGAGCGCGGAAGACTACCGGCGGCAGCAGGTGGCCGGCCGCGTGGCCGGTGGTGTTACCTGCGGACCACTAGCCAGTGGAGTCGGCCTCACCTATGGTCTCGCTTGCGGCGGCGGGAGCGCTGGCCGAAGTCCGCTGCCGCTCCCGCACGAGGTCAGTGACCACAGTCGCTAGGCCGGTATCGCGAGCGCCGAGGAGCCGCCACGCCCGCGCGATCGCGATGACGAAGAAGACGACCACTAGTACGCCTTGCGATTGGATAGCGTCCAGGTCTTTGGGATGCACCATCAGGTCGATCCCGTTGAGCAGCTGAAGAATATAGAGGAGGCCGATGACGGGGATGACGGCGAGGCCTGCCAGCTGGCGGCGCCCGGGACGGCCCCGCAGGCTGAGCACGGTCATTCCGATCGTGGGGCTGATCCCGCCGCCCGCCGTAATCACGGCGACGGTCCCCAGGCTTTGTCCGGGGAGAAGGGCGAAAAGGGAGATGACCAGGGCGGGAATGAGAGCAGTGAACGCCGCCGCTGCCTGGACCTGGAACCCGAGCGGGGCGCGAATGCCGACGTCTTTGTGGGGGGATACGGAGATGGCGACAAACAGCAGGCCGATGAGGGTGCCGGCCACTGAGGCGCAGCCGCCGAAGAAGGCGTCATAGCCGTCCGGGACCAGCGCAGGAGATCTCCTCAGGATAGCCGGGTCGGTGCCGTAAACGCGGAGTGCGGGAGGTGGTCATGTCACGCCGCCCGGAGTCGGGGCTGGGGTGCTGGTGTTGACGGGGGTGAGGTGCCGGGCCCGGATGGCCATGGCGATGGTGCCGGTGAGGAGCATGGCGACCGCCATGAAGACGAGCGAGTCGGTGATGGCGCCGCCGGTGACGTGGTTGTCCATCATCCAGCGGCCTAGCTGTGAGCTGAACCAGTGGGTCGAGCCGTAGGAGAACGCAGCTCGGGCGCCGATGACGATGATCCACAAGGCGGCGTAGCCGAGCCCGGCCCGGCTTGACAGGCCTGCTGGTGCCAGGGCTGCGGTACACGGTCATGAGACTGGTGGCGGCGAAGCCGAGGACGATCCCGGCGGCAGCCCCGGCGACCTCCAGGGCGCCGCCGGCGCCGCTGGTGGTAACGGCAGTGAGGTACAAGGGGATGATCACCGCCGCGAGAGCCAGGGGGCGCAGGAGGCGGAACTTGCCGATCTTCCGGTGCCCTCCGAGATCGGCTTCAAGGACCGCGGCGAGAAGAACGGCATCGACGATCAGGTCGGACTGCATGGCGGCACTCCGGTTGCTGGCGGTTTCGTTGTCGTCATTAATCGTGCGGACAGCTGGCCTCGCGCGAATCGGCCGAATTATCGGTTTTGCAGCCAGTCAAAAAGACGTCGTGGATCTCGGCGTAATGACGTAGGCCACCCGAGATGGCGTCGGTGCTGCCTCGCTTCACCACGGATGGCGACCGTTCCGGCCTGGACCCCCCGCAGGCCCGGGTCCACCGGCGCAGCGGCAGGCACGCTCTGCTCTTCGGCGTCGCCGCCGTCGCGCTCGGCGGCGTCCTGCCGCGGGCATACTTCATCAGCAATCTGTCCTCTCCGCGCTTCATCGCCTTCGTAGCCGACTTGGTGGTGCTCGCCGGGCTGGCCTTCGCGGTCGTCATGCGCGGCATGCCGCGCGTGGTGGGAGCGGTCCTTGCCGCGATGGTCGGACTGACGCTGCTCGCCTTCAATGGCACCTGGCTGTGGCCGTGGGAGGCGCTGTCGATCCTGGCGCTCATGTTCACCGGAACGATGCTGTACCGCGCCGAGCAGGGACAGTACCCGTGGCGCAACGCTATCGCCGGCGCGGTCACCGTGCTGGGACTTGTCGTCGCGGCCGGTCTGTGGCACAACCATGCCATGGGCATGTCCGCAGCCGCCGAGCTCAACTGGGAGCGATGCTGGTTCATGTCGGTCTCGCTGGCCGGCCTGACGTTCGGGACGGGGCTGGCGTTCCGTTACGTCAGATGGCCACGGATCCTGACCTGGCTGGGACTGATCAGCTATTCGGTATACCTGCTGCACCCGCAGCTCATCGAGGTTTACCGTCATCTGTCCTGGACGGGCCGTCACCATTCTTTCTGGCCGCAGCTGCTCGTGGACGCGGTGTTCCTGGTCATCCTGATCGCGATGTGCTCGCTGACCTACCTGCTCGTCGAACGGCCCATGCAAACCGCGGGCCGTCGGCTGGCTCGCTGGCTGGATGCCAGGTTCGGTTCTGACCGTTCCCCCAGCCGGGCGCCCGCCGCCGCGGAGCCTGCAGGGTTCCAAAACGGAGCGTAGGGTGCTGACATGTGGGTTCTCCTGCCACGATGGTGGTGCGGCGGGCAGGATCGCTGGTTCGTCCGGGCGAATACCGCAGAGCAGCCTAGCGAGCGCGAAGCGCCAGGTCAGCGGCTATGAACGAGTTTTGGCACGGCACAGGCCTGATTGACGAGTATGCCCAGGTCGCATGGGGTGATGCCGTTTCCGGCACCCGCAGGCGATGTCTAGGGCCGACGGCCCTTGCTGTCCGGGAGCGGGTGGACCTTGCCGCCTTCGGATCGCAGGACTTCGGCTAGCGCTGGGTCGGAGGTGGCGAGCGGGGAGTCGATGGCGAGGGCAGCGGCTGCGGCGACGCAGTCGGCGAGGCTCACGGCCGCGCGCTCGCGATGGTAGCGTCGCGCGCGGATGCGTCCGGCCTGCATGCCGAGCTCGTGCGTGACGGCCTGCACGGTCAGTCCGGCATGGCAGAGTAGAGCCAGATCGGCTTCCATGCCATCGGCGTCCGCCCCGAAGACGCGGACCATCTGGTCGCGGACTTCGGCGGCGTTGACAGAGGTGAGGACGGCGGGGCCGCGCAGCAGATCGGATACCTCGTCTGCAGAGGGTTCGCCGCGCAGGTAGGCGATCACCGCGTAGGCGTCGAGGACGGTCACCCGGCCTCGCCCCGCCTGCGGTCGTCACTAGCTGCCTCGGCGGCCCGGTCCGAGGCCCGGGCGGTGTCAGTGGCAGGTCCGGGCGCCGCGTAAGCCCCGCGGAGCGCCTCGACCGGGTCGTCTGGGACCGGGCGGACGATCGCGTAATCACCGCGGTCGATGATGAGCACGGTCGAGGTTCCCCACCGGTGCCGCACGGCAGCCGGGACAGAAACCTGGCCGTTGCGGCTGACCTTTACCTGAGTACCGTCCATGGCATCCATTGTATACGGCGCTATAGGCATTGTATGGATCTGGCGCGCAAAGGGCACGCTGCCGACAGGGAGCTCGCTCAGAAGATATGCGAGATCAACCCGGGTGTCCCGGCTATGGTGCGCGACAACCGGGCATTCGCCAGCCAGGCGGTGACCAGGGCAGCTGAAAGCGGCATCGCCCAGTTCCTCGACCTCGGGGCCGGGCTGCCGACCCGGCCCTCACTCGGTGAAGCAGCCCAGGCCGTGAACCCGGCCGCGAGGATCGCCTACGTCGACCATGACCCTGTCGTGGTATCCCACGCTACCGCCCTGCTCGCGAGCCGGCCCGGGATCACCGCAGTGTCCGCCGACCTCACCGATCCTGCCGCGGTGCTCGCACATCCGGCCGTCCGGCAGGTGATCGACCCGGGCCAGCCGGTGTGCGTGATCATGGCCTGCACCCTGCACTTCCTGGAAGCGGCCACGGCGCGGGCGGTGACGGCCGCGTACATGAACCGCGCCGCCGCCTCGTCGCAGATCGCGGTCAGCGTGGTGCACATCGCCAGCGACAGGCTGCTCGCCACGCCCAGCTCCGCGTACACGGCCGGGACGTTCTTCAACCATGACCATCAGGAGATCGCCGCATGGCTGGCCGGATGGCAGATGCTCCCACCGGGGGTGACTGA
Organism: Streptosporangiaceae bacterium; assembly: GCA_052144275.1. Lineage (GTDB taxonomy): Bacteria > Actinomycetota > Actinomycetes > Streptosporangiales > Streptosporangiaceae > Palsa-504. Next base: position 17,913 of record JBKQQQ010000294.1, on the reverse strand, counting down.
GGCGCGGAGGTGGATATCCCAGATCGGTGGCACCCCTTCCAGCGCCGACTCGTACATACTGTGCGCCGCCGCCGTCAAGCCATCATGACGGGACCGCCATTTCCCGCATCCCCGGCTGACCGGCATGGCCAGGCCGGCACGACGGCTCGAGAAATTGTCAAGACTTGTGGAATGGCTGATCGACGCCCGCCGGTCTCTCACTGGGGTGCCGGGTTCTGCGTTGATTGGTAGCCGGTGAACCAGGTGAAGGGGTAGGTGATGGTGATGGCGGCGGGTTCGCGGCCGGCCCCGGTAGGAGGTGAGTACCCAGCCCATCCCGTACCCCTCGGTCCGCCCGGAGGTCAGCCGGGCAGGTGCGTGCATGCGGCGTTCGAGGGCTTCGTCGATGACCTTGTGCTCGCGTAGCGCCAGGTCGAAGGAGACCATGTCGTAGAGGGAGGCGGCCAGGCCTCCCGCGCCGCCGGGGAGCGTCATGCTGAGGTGACGGGCCCAGCTTCGCTCACCCGGCGGGCTGGCCGTCTGCGTCTTCGCTGCGGCCTTGCTATACCTGATAACGCAATCGTGCCATTACTTGGCGCGTGATTGGAATGGCAGGTTCTTCGAACCCGTCGTTAAGCAGCTCGAATCGGTGCAGCTTGGGCGGGTCAGACTTGAGGTAGCGGCCAGCTTTTCCAAGCCGGCGTCCAGGATGCGGGCCCGCTTGAACTCTGACAATGCCGAGGTGGGACAGGATGCGGTGAGACTCGTAGGCGTCACGTCCGAGGCCGAATTGCAGCAGGCGAACCTCACTGGTGGCGAAGACGGGCATTTTGTCGAAGCGGCCGCGAAGGCAGGCAAGCATCAGCATGAACGCCAGTTCGCTGTCCTCGAGCACATGTATCCAGCCGTTCAGGAAGAGGCCGCCCGGCAGGTACATCGTCTTGGACTCCGCCGCAGGTACCGTGTAGAGCTGGTTGTCGCCCCCGCCGGTTGGCGCGCCGCCCTCATGCATGAGCAGGAAGCCTTCGTACTTGCCGGTTGCCGCGCGCTGGAAGTTCGGCAGCCTGACAAGCTGGAGTTCGGGACTTGATAGCCGGCGCAGCGCATCGTGCGCCTGGCGCAGCTTCTTCTCGCGCTGACCGCTATAGACGCGGCCGCTATGGCGCTCTGCGGTTGTGGCGATCAGGTCGGTCCAGCTCACTGGCGCGTCGGTGTCCGCGAGCGGCAGCTTGTTACCCGGCATGGCGCCGGGCGGGCGGGACTGCGCGATGAATAGTGCGGTCAGGTACAGCCTCAGCGCGATCCCGCGCGGTGACACGAGCCTGGTGGCCGGGGGTCTTTCGTTCTTTGGCGGCAAGAGCCGGTCTGCCAGGTTGCCATTCGGCTCGGCGGGATCGCTCCGCATTGCGAACTCAACCCGGATACGCAGGTTGCGGGGCGTGCGGATCCGCTCGAAGCTTTCGCAGGCTCTCTCGGCTTGCCCTTCAATCTTGGCTAGCCTGTCCAGCCGCCTCGCCAGCCTTGCGGGCTCGAGGACGGCATGCGGCGGATCTGCTGATGAGCGCATACAAGGGGTTCGCCCTTCAAATCTGTGCCTCTTGATCCGCCGGTGGACCTCTTGATCTGGAACCCGGCCAGGTCCTTCCCAGGCACGAAACTGGCGGATCAAGCCGCGTCCGCAGTGTACTCGCCCTGCGCCAGCTTTGGCCGCATCCTGCTTTGTATGCCAGCGAACTGGTCAGAGCCAGGCAGCAGGTCATCGTGCGGGAACCGGGCTAGCTTGCCAAGGGCAACAGCCCCTGGCAATAGCCTGGGCTGGCCCGTAGCGGCTCGGATACCGGACATTAGCGGCACTGGAGGTAGCCGATGATCAGGATCCGGGCCGACCGCCTCCACTTGCCGTCCGGCCGCGGTACGCGTCAGGAGACCAGGCACCGGTCCTGCGTCACGGCACCCGTCTTCGGGATCCTCACGGCCTTGCCCGAGGAGTTCGCCGCCATGCGGTCGTTCATCGACGATCCGCGGCGAGCCAACGTCGAAGGCGACCGGGCCGACTACCTCATCGGGACCATGCCGAGCGCCGACCCCTGCAGGGCGCACACGGTGGCGTTGACAATACTAGGCGAAACCGGCAACGACGCAGCCGCCAGCGCCTGCACCAACCTGCTGCGCAGCTACCGGTCGGTCCGCTGCTTGCTGATGGCTGGCATCGCGGCCGGAGTACCTGACCCCGGCCGGCCCGAGCGGCACGTGCGCCTCGGCGACATCGTGGTCGCGCGGGGCATCGCGGAGTACGACAGCGTCCGGGAGAATGACGACGGCCCGGTATCCCGCCGGACGTTCCCCCCGCCGTCTCCGCTGCTGCAACGGCGCGCCAGGCTGCTGCAGGCCGGCGAGATGACCGGCGACCGGCCGTGGGAGGACCTGCTGGCGGCCCAAATGCGGCTCTTTCCCCGATTCGGCCGGCCACCGGAGTCCGCTGACGTCCTGTACTCATCAGATGGCCCCGATCGCCAGGTACAACATCCGGACATGGCGCTGAGCGGGCACCGGCGCGGTCAGCCGAAGGTGCACAGCGGCCTGATCGCCAGCGGCGACCGATCACTGCGCAGCGCCAGGAAACGCGACGAGATCGCTACCTTCTACGACGTACTCGCCATAGAGATGGAGGGTAAGGGCATCGGGAACACAGGATTCTACGAGGGCGTGGAGTGGTTCACCGTCCGAGGCATCAGCGACTACGGCGACCGTCACGTCACCCCGACCTGGCGCAGCTACGCCTCGATGGCAGCGGCGGCCTACGTTCGTGCGCTCTTCGCCGTAACCCCGGCCACGGCAGACGGCCGGCAAAGCCTGGCGAAAACAGGGCACATTCATTGCGCACGGTGATAAGAGCAGTTTCATGGGAAACTCGTCTCGGTCAGCGTCCAGGAGAAATGTCAGATCGGCCCGCCTCCGCCGCAGTTTCGTGGCTTACCGCCGACCAGGCGTACCGAGATCATTCAGATCTTCCGTCTTAAGCTGACCTCCGGCACAGAACGCGTGAATCTGCACGCCTCGATTGATGATCGCCGTCGAGTCGCCAACCGCGCCGAACGGCGGTTGCACGCGCTAGCCCTCCCAGAATTCGGCCACGCTGCGTCATCCGCCACCGATCTCCGAGCTCGTCCCAGTGGCAAGGTCGTCTGAGGGCCGGCCGGCGTGGGCGTCGGTTTAAGTTGTCCCGGTCACCGGTGTCGCTTACCACGTTCTGCTATGCGTGCTCGTGAATGCGGTTGCGTCGCGCTGAGACGCAGCTAGCGGGTCACCGGTAAATGGCGGCAACGCGGACACCGGGTAGGCCTCGATCCAATAACACAACAGGCTCAGAATCTTTGCCGCACATGGTACGGCGATACGGGGATTGCTATGAACGCTTGGAGGGCTGAATCCGTGTCAATCATCCAGAGATGCCGCCGCACTCGCCGCTACGTAGCCACTGACGGAGCCGATAATCGGCGAACTGGCCTGGCGGATAGAACACGGCGAGCGGCAGCTCATCGGCGGCGTTGCGGGCGCGGTCAAGGACTAGCGCCTGTGGCGTGCCTTACGCCCGGAACCGCGTCCTGACGTCTGCCGCCCAGTCCACAAGCGCCCTGACAAGAGCCTGTTCGCGGACGTAGAACCGCTGAGCGGGCAACGGGATGGAGACCGCTGCCGGGACGCCGGAGATGCGGCCGAGGAAGACGCCCGCGGCGCAGATGCCCTCGGTGTGCTCCTCGTGGTCGAGCGCATATCCCTGTGCCCGTACCTGGTCCAGCTCCGCCTCCAGCGTCGGCCGGTCGGTGATCGTGGCGGGCGTGAGCCGGGCGAGCGTACCGGGCAATGCCCGGCTCAGTTCGGCTGCGCCCATCGAGGCCAGGAACGCCTTCCCGCTCGCGGTGCAGTACAGGGGGAAGGACTCGCCGATACCGCTTACCGCGCGGAGCCGCTGCGAGCTGGGGATCTGATCCGCGAACGTCGCCCGGTCCCGCTCCAGTACGGACAGGTCTACGGTCTCGTTGACCTCTCGGGCCAGTTTCTCGAGCAGCGGATGCAGTTCGTCGAGGCCGCCTCGCCGGGCGGCGTCCGCCATCCGGGGGATCACTGGGCCGAGCCGGTACCTGCCGCGGGGCCCGGAGGTTTCCACCAAGTCCTCGTTGCGCAGTGCGCTCAGCAGCCGGTGCACGGTTGACCGGGCCAGGCCTATCTGCTTGCCGAGCTCGGCCTGGGTCATGCCGTCCGGCGCGGTGCGCAGGATGCGGAGGATCTGGGCGCTCCTGGCGATGACCTGGACTCCGCCCGCACTCGGATCCTCTGCGGACCTTCTGACCATAGTGCGGACGCTAACGCCGCAGGCGGCAGCACGTGAAGCCGGGTACCGGGCACGTGCCTGGGGGAGGGGTCTTAGCGGCGATCGCGGTCACCGGCAGCACGGCGGCGATGCGGCTGCCCATCAAGCCCGCGCCGGCCACGGCGGCGCACGGGAAACCAAGGCGCGACATCAGCATAGCTCCCGCCATACGGGACATTAGGAACCGTATCTCGGTACAGTAGCTTTCGGGGTGTCGCCGGTCAAGACCCGCATGTGGTCCACGTCACATTCCGGATATGTGCGCCTGACCTGCGGGTCGCGACCTTGACGGTGCTGACCGGCTAGGGATAGCTTCACTAAATCCCGCGATGCGGGTTCTAATGACCGTATTACGGACAAGGGGGGCCGGCAAGACTGCCAGACAACCCGGAGGTTCACGTTCCATGAAACGCAGAGGCTTCGCCGCACGCGCGGCCATCGCGGTCGCGCTGGCCAGCATGCTCGCGGGGTGCAGCAGCGCGAGCGGCTCGTCGGGCACGTCGGGCTCGTCAGAGCCTATCTTGATCGGGGCATCCATTCCGCTGACCGGTGGCCTAGCCGGCTTCGGGTACTTCGAGAAGTGGGGTTACCAGCACGCCGTCGCCCAGGTGAACGCCAGCGGCGGCATCTCGGTCGACGGCGTGAAGCGCAAGGTGAAGCTCATCTTGCTGGATGACCAGACTGACCCGAACGCGACCGCCAACAACGTCCTGCAGCTCATCACCCAGGACCACGTCAGCGCCCTGCTGGGCTCGTGCACCGACTCGCTGGTGGTCCCGGGCGCGCTGATCGCCGAGCGGAACGGCGTGCCGATGGTCACGCCGTGCGCGACTACCAACGGCTTCGCCTCATACCGGTCGTGGAAATGGGTCTGGGACATCTTCTTCAACTCCCTGGACCTGACCGAGGCCCCGTTCAAGATGATGTCGGAAGACCACCTGACGACGAACAAGAAGATCGCGATCCTGCACTCCAACGGGACGGCGGAGAACGTCATCGGCGGCAAGTTCTGGCCTGACTGGGCGAAACAGTACGGCTACGACGTCACCAGCAACGTGGCGTTCCCGCCGACGGCCACGGATTTCACGTCAGACCTGCAGGCGGCCAAGGCGGCCGGCGCCCAGATCCTGCTGGCGATCGGGGAGCCGCCATCCATGATCGCGATGCGCAAGCAGATGCTGACGATCGGCTTCAACCCGAAGCTCGTTGTCATGGAGGAGGGCGGCGAGCCGCTGGCGTTCGCGAACGCGCTCGGCTCGCAGGCGAACGGTGTGCTGGTAGGCGGGTACTGGGACTCCACGTTCCCGTACCCCGGCGCCGCGCAGATCCGCACCGAGTTCCAAGAGCAGACGCACTCCACCTACTCCCAGCACATCGCGGACACCGACGCGGCCGCGACGGTCCTGCTCAACGCGATCGCGCGGGCTGGCTCGCTCGACCCGGCGAAGATCAACACCGCGATATCGCAGACCAGCTTGATGACCGTGGTCGGGCAGGTCAAGTTCACCGCGCAGCACACCTACACCCTGCCGATGGTGGAAATGCAATGGCAGAACGGCCACTGCTACGTGGTCGCCCCCGCCGACCGGGCGAACGCGAAGCTCATCTTCCCGATGCCGGCTAGCTGAGCCGGCTTCGCGGCGGACGGCCTGCGAAGGCCGTCCGCCGCCGGGTTCAGCCCTGGTAGATGATGCTCCTGACGTTGTAGTTCTCGAACTGCGGGCCGAGGATGCCGAACCTGAGCATCGCGCTGACGACCCGCTGCAGCCGGACCGGGTCCACGCCCCGCGGGAAGGCCGGCAGCGCGACCACGGCCGCCACGGAGCCGGGCAGGTGCAGGAACGTCTCGAGGACTTGCTCGACCTTGGCCCGCTCGGTCGTGGCGATCACCTGTCCCTCGTTGTACGCACGCAGGAAAGCCGCCAGCGTATTGGGGTTCCGCTGGGCCCAGGATGCGGTAGTTACCATGCCCTGGATCGGGAAGTCGGTGGTGGAGCCCTGGTCCAGGTCGGCAAGCTCCTGCACGCCGTAGGTCTCCTCGAGTGAGGTGACGAACGGTTCGGGTGCGAACGCCGCGTCCATCTTCCGCTCCTGGAACGCCGGGCCGATGTCCGGGAACGCGACGAGCGGGTAGTGCTCGTCGGCCACCGGGATCCCGTGCCCGACGAGCAGAGAGTCGACGAGCAGGTCGCTGATGTTCCGCGGCGCTAGCACCGAGATCGACTTCCCCTTGAGCCCGGTGATGGAACCGATCCTGGATTGCGCCGGGGCCACGAGGGCCAGGACGTTCGGCTGGAGGAACGACGACTCGGCGATGATGCGCAGATCCGGGTTCTGGTTGTGCCGGTCGGGGTCGCCGCCAGTGTCGTTCTCGATGTAGGTGACGTAGTCGCCTGAGCTGATGTCGGCCTTGCCGGTCAGCAGGTCGTCGATCTGCGGCTGGACGAGGGTTTCCACATTAAGTTTCACGGTCAGGCCCTGGGCGGCGAACAGCCCGTCCTGCTGGGCTATGAAAAGCCCGGCGGTGTCGATGGCCGCGAAGGCATCGACGACGACCGTGGTCTGCTCCAGGTGGCCCGATGCCGTGCCCCCGGAGCTGGTGCAGCCCGCGGCCAGCAGCATGACCGAGGCCATCGCCGGAATCCACTCGGCCCGGGATCTTCTCTTCAGCATCACGGAGCTCCGTATCTTCGGTTAGGGATGATGTGCGGTGCCTTCTTCCGAGGTGCCTCTGGCCTCGCCTACGTACAGGGACAGCAAGCGCTCGTCCGCCCGGACGTCGGCGGGCGGGCCGGCCAGTGCCACCCGGCCTTTCTCGAGCACGGCCACGCGGTCGGCCAGGGCAAGCCCGCGCTCGACGTTCTGCTCGATGACGATCATCGCGACGCCGTCGGCGTTGATGGCGCTGAGCGCCTCGTACAACCGGTCCACCACGATCGGCGCGAGGCCGAGCGAGATCTCGTCGAAGATCACCAGCCGCGGCGCGGCCATCAGCGCCCGGCTGATGGCCAGCATCTGCTGTTGACCTCCGGACAGCGCCACGCCGGAGCTGCCGCGCCGTTCCCGCAGCACCGGGAACAGCTCATAGACCGAGTCGAGCCGCCGGCCGCGCTCCGCCGCCGACGGCGCGGACCCGGCGCCGAGCAGCAGGTTCTCCTCCACGGTCAGGTCGCCGAAGACCCGCCGGCCTTCCATGCAGTGCGCGACGCCGAGGCGGACGATGTCGTGCGCGCGCAGCCGGTCGGTGCGCCGCCCGGCGAACCAGATCTCCCCGGCGGTGACCGGCAGCATTCCGCTGATCGCCCGCGCGGTGGTGGTCTTGCCCGCGCCGTTGACGCCGAGCAGGGTGACCACCTCGCCCGCCGCGACGTCGAACGACACGTCGTGCAGCGCGCGGAACGCGCCGTACCGCGCGGCGATTCCCTTGACTTCCAGCAGCGTGCCTGATCTGCCGCGCGGCCTGCCGTTGCCGTGCCGTACCTGCTCGCCGCCGGAGGTGCCCAGGTACACCGCGGCGACCTGCTGATCGCCGAGCACCTCGTCGGGTGACCCGGAGGCCAGCAGCCGCCCGCCGTCCAGGACGAGCAGGCGGTCGCAGCATTCCCTGATTACGTCAAGCACGTGCTCGACGATGAGGATCGCGTCGACCTCGTCGCGCAGCGACCTGATCAGGTCGATGAGCTCGCGCAGTTCGGAGTCGATCAGGCCGGCGCCGATCTCGTCGAGCAGCAGGATCCGCGGCCGGACCGCGAGTGCCCGGGCCAGCTCCAGCCGCTTGAGCCGGAGCAGGCCGAGCTCGCTGGCCGGTTTCCCGGCGAACTCGGCCAGCCCGCAGCGCGCCAGGATCCGAAGGGCCTCGGCCTGCGCGGTGTTGCGGCCCACCCGGGCGCCGTGCCGCTGCGCGACTAGCAGGTTCTCCAGCACCGTCATCTGACCGAACGGCCGCGGCACCTGATGGGTGCGGCCCACGCCCCGGCGTGCGCGCCCTTGCGCCCCGATGGCGGTCACGTTCTCGCCAAGCAGTTCCACGGTGCCATCGCCGGAGATCGCCCCGGACAGCAGGCCGATCAGGGTGGACTTGCCCGCCCCGTTCGGTCCCACCATGCCGAGCACCTCGTCGGCGCGCAGTTCTAGGCTGACGTCGTCCACCGCCCGGATGCCGCCGAACGTCTTGCCGGCTCCCGTGGCACGCAACACCGGGTTGGCCCGGGGGGACGACCGCCCGGAACCCCGCGCACCCGCTGTGGCACCGGTTGCTGAGCTGGGCGGGGCTGCCTTGCCGGGGGGCACGGCCGCCCCGCCCAGCGGGCCGCCGCGTAGCCGGCCGTACCCGCGCGTGGCGAGCCCGCAGGCCAGCCCCCACAGCCCGTTCGGCGCGAGCCGGATGATGATGATGAGCAGGACACCGAGGATGGTCAGGTGGATCTCCGGGTAGCTCGCCAGCCTCTCGGACAGCTCTACCGAGATGACCGATCCCAGCAGCGGCCCGGTGATCGTGCCGACCCCGCCGATAATGGCCGCGTTGACGGTTTCGATCGTCCAGTCGAGTGCGAACGCGCCGGAAGGCTCCACATAACCGGTGCGCTGCGCCTGGATGCCGCCCACGATGCCCATGACGAACGCGGCCACGGTGAATGCGGCGAGCTTGGTACGGAAGGTCCTCACGCCGACCCGCTCGGCGACGTCCTCGTCGTCCCTGATTGACTTCAGGCCCAGGCCTAGCCGGGACCGGACCAGCCACGCGACGGCCAGGGTGGCCGCGACCGCCAGGCCCGCCGACAGGAACCAGATCTCGTCCTGGCTCGGTGCCGTGTCGGCCAGCAGGATGCCCTGGTTCCCCCCGAGCCCGTTGTAGCTGGACATGAAGACGGCCAGCGCCTGCGCGAGCACCAGCGAGCTGATCGTGAAGTACAGCCCGCGGAAGCGGAAAATCGGCACCGAGACCGCGAGTGCGAACAGCGCCGAGGCCACGCCGCCGGCCAGGATCGACGGCAGCACGCCGAGCCCGGCCGACTCGGACAGCTTCGCGGTGCCGTATGACCCGACGCCGGTGAACGCGGCTACCGCCAGCGACACCATGCCGCCGTAGCCGGCCATCAGGTTCCAGGCCTGCGCCAGCGCGGCGAGCTGCACGATCTCGAACGCCACCAGCAGCCCGTACTGGGTGGTGAGCCTGGGCATCGAAGCCAGGATCACGATCACCGCCAGCGTTGCGCCGAGCGCGGCCATCCGCCGCCTGGTCACGGCGCGAGCGTCCTTCCGAATAGCCCCTGCGGCCGGAACGACAGCACGACGAGGAACGCGACGAACCCGATGAAGTCGCGGTAGCCGTCGCCGAAGAACGACGCGCCGACGCTCTCGAGGACGCCGAGCAGGATGGCACCGAGCAGCGTGCCCTTGACCGAGCCGAGCCCGCCGAGGACCACGACCGCGAAACCGCTGATCAGGTACGTGATGCCTGTGGTGGGAGTGAAGTCGAAGGTGATGCCGACGAGCACGCCGCCGATGGCGGCGCAGGCCGCGGCGAGGCCGAACACGAACGCGTGCACCCGGGTCACGTTGACGCCCAGCACCGATGCCGCCTCCGCGTCCTCCGAGCTGGCCCTGATCTGGCGGCCGAGGCCGGTCCGGTACATCAGCAGGTGCACCGCCGCGGCCAGCGCCAGCGCGATCCCGAACGAGATCAGGTATGTGACAGGAACCCGGATCCCGGCGACCGCGACCGAGCTGGTCACGTATGTGGCCTGCAGCGCCTGCGTATCGCCAGACCAGATCAGGATGAACAGGTTCTGGGCGATGACGGACAGCGCGAACGTGGTGAGCAGGGCCGGCTCCGGCCCGCGGGACATCAGCGGTTCGAGCAGCACCCGGTGGACCGGCGCGGCGACGATGAACAGGGTCGGCGCCACGATCAGAACGGTCAGCAGCGGGTCGAGGCCGGCGTGCCGGGTGAGCTCCAGGGCGAGGTACGCACCGAGCACTATCAGTTCTCCGTGCACCAGGTTGACTAGGCGCATCACGCCGAACACCAGTGACAGGCCGAGCGCGGTGACCGCGAACAGGCCGCCGAGCAGCAGGCCGGAAACCATGGCGGTGATCAGCACGCTTCCGGGCGGAATCGTCATGGCTCGACCTGCTGCAGAACCACGGGTGGCCGACGGTCGCCGTGTCCATGCCTGCGCGCTTCGCGCCGCGGTCCGTCAATTAGCACTGCCCGGTACACCTGTACATCCCTGAATCCTGGGGTTGACGGCGTAAAGTGCCCTCACTCGTGACTCAACTCGACGAAGATGAGCCTGGTATCTGGTTCCGTCGCAACCCGGTCATGTCACCCGCTTTCCGCGGATTGCCTGCGATACGGGATGGAGAAACCGTATGCCGGGACACTAGGATCAGTTATCCGTGCGTGTCAAGGGACAGCGCCTACCAGGGGACGGGAAGGTCCGATGGAGCTTGGATGCCTATTCCCGCCCACTACGCGCACGCCTGAGCACATCGCGCTGGCCGAGGCGCTCGGCTACGAACGTGCGCTGGTCTACGACTCGCCCGCCTTCCTCGCCGACGCGTGGATCACGCTCGCCCTCGCCGCCGCCCGGACGTCCCGGATCAAGATCGGGGTGGCGGCCATCACCCCGCGGCTCCGGCACGTGGTCGCGACCGCTGGCGCGCTGGCTACCCTGCACGCGCACGCGCCCGGGCGAGTCGAGGCGGTCGTCGGCTCCGGCTTCACCGCCCAGCTCATGCTCGGCAAGAAGCCCGTCCCGTGGGCCGAGGTCGAGCGGTACGCCGTCGCCCTGCGTGCGCTGCTGGCGGGCTGCGAGATCGACTGGGACGGCGCGCTGACCGGGCTCAAGTACGGCACCCGGACGGGTATCACGCCGCCGGGCCCGGGCATCCCTCTGCACGTCGCGGCGCACGGACCGCGCGGCTACGCGGTGGCTGAGCGGGCCGGGGATGGCATCGTGACCAACATGTCGCACCGCGGCGGCAACCCCCCGCCGGCCGACATGAGACAGGTGCAGGTGCTGTATTACGGGACCGTGCTGGCACCGGGCGAGGGGTATGACGACCCGCGGGTGCTCGCCGCCGCCGGCCCGTACGCCGCGTTCCAGCTGCACCTGGGCGAGCTCGGGGTGGCCGGCGACAGCGCGGAATGCGCCGGGTTCGGCAAGGCGCTAGCGGAGGTCGACGAGAGCCGTCGTCATCTGGAGTTGCACCGTGAGCACCTCATCGGCGTGACCGAACTGGACCGGCCGTTCGTCACCGGCGAACTGATCGCCCGCACCACCGGCAGCGGAACCGCCGAGCGGGTACGGGACCAACTGGCCGGCCTTGCCGCCTCGGGCGTCCGCGGCGTGCTGTACGGGCCGATGGGGGACGACATCCCCCGTGAGCTTGAAGCGTTTGCGGCTGCTGCCACCATGGCCCGTTCGGCCTCATAAGGGATTTGACCGTGAAAATCAGGCGTGTGGTCACAGGCCATGATCCCGGCGGGAAGGCCGTCGTGGTCAGCGATGGTCCCGTACCGCGTACGCATGATTTCCGGCACGTGCCCGGCATGTCCACGACCATGGTGTGGGCGACTACGGCCGGGAAGCTGGTCACGCACAGCGATCCCACGCCGGGAGTGCGCAGCCAGGTGCCAGGACCCGACGGCACCTGCTTCGTCATCGTGCGCTTTCCCCCGGACAGCGTTCTGCGGGAGGTCGATCCGGTGGCGGCCGACGCCGAGTACCGGCTGGCGTCTCCGGGCATCGCCGAGCGCTCCGAGCCGGACAACCCGGGCATGCATGTCACCGACTCGGTGGACTACGTGCTGGTGCTGGACGGGGAGATCTGGCTGGAACTCGACGACAGGGCGATGGTCCGGCTCGGGGCGGGTGACACTGTGATTCAGAACGCGACCCGGCATGCCTGGCGGAACCTGAGCGAATCGCCCGCGACCCTGGCTGTCGTGCAGGTAGGAGTCACTGGCTGAAGGCCGCCAGCGCCTCCCGCCGGACCTGGACGAGGGCGCGGGTGATCGCGGCCTCCGCGCCGTGGTAACGCTGCGTTGGCACCACCACCCCGATCGTCAGCAGCATGCCGGACGATTCCCGGACCGCGATCGCGGCCGCGCAGACCCCGAGGGTAGCCTCCTCGACGGCGTAGGTCACACCCGTCTCGGCCGCCTTGTCCAGTTCCGCCTCGATCGCCTTGATGCTCGTGATCGTGTGCGAAGTGTAACGGTCGAGCACGGGTGGCAGCATGCGCAGCGCGGCCGGGCGGTCCATGGCGGCGAGCAGCGCCTTGCCCTTCGCGCTGCAGTAGAGCGGGAAAGCCTGGCCGACCTCAGCGATTGCGCGCAGCGTGTGCCGGGTGCTCGGGATCACGTGAATCACCCTGACCCGGGCGCCGTCCAGCATGCCGCAGTCGATGGTCTCGCCGAGCTGGTCGTGCAGCTGCTGCATGAAGGGCTCGACCGGACGCCAGAACTCGGCCGGCCCTGCGGCCGCCAGCCGTGCGAACTCCGGGCCGATCCGGACCCGGCCGGTTGACGACACGCTGGCCAGCAGGCCTTCCGCCGCCAGCGCGGTTACGATCCGGTGAACGGTGGACCGGGGCAGCCGGACCCGCTCCGCAAGCTGAGCCAGGCTCAGCCCCTGCGGTTCACGCTCCAGCGCCCTAAGTAGCTGCGCCGCGCGGGCGATGACCTGCACGCCGCCGGCCGGTTCCTGCTCCCTCACAGCACGGAGGATACTCTTCAAACGGAGATATTCCAGATCATGCCTATGCCTTCAATCTCGCATTCGACGACGTCCCAGGGACACGGCCACCGGTGGTCGCCGTGCTCCAGTATGCAGCTGGTACTGACCGTTTCGGATCCGGACATCGCACGCTTGGCACGGTGGCTGATGGAGTCTTCCGGGCTGAGGTCAATCCCTGAGTGATCTTCTCGGGCGGCCGTGGTTGCGTTCCCGGGTTACCGTGCCGTGTGACGGCGGGGTGGTGCTGGGCAGCCTGGATCAGGCTCCCGCTGAGCAGGCTGGCCCGCCGCCGGTGCTGCCGGGGGATGCCCAGGCGGGCATGGGCCTGGTGTCGGGGGAGGGGCGGTGGTCGGCGGTGTAGGTCCAGGCCGGCCCGTCGGCGCGGAGCTGGTCGAGTGCGGTGATGAGCCGGTCTACGTCGTCGGCCTGGCTGCCGAGGCCGAGGCTGGCGCGGACCGCTCCGTCGCTGGCGCCAAGGCGGGCCAGCAGCGGGTGGGCGCAGAACCGCCCGTCGCGGACCCCGATCCCGTGCTCTGCGGACAGGTAGGCGGCGACGCGGGCCGCAGGCTGGCCAGTGAGGGAGAATGAGACGACCGGGACGCGGTCCGTGGTACCGGGCCAGATGCGGTGCACTCGCGCGCCGACCGCGGCCAGACCCTGGTCCAGGCGGTGCAGCAGCGCCGACTCATGGGCTTGCCGGGCACCGTCCGGCAGCGCGCCGATGACCTGGCATGCGGTGGCCAGGGCCACCGCGCCGATGACGTTCGGGGTGCCGGCCTCGTGCCGTTCGGGGGAGCTGGCCCAGCGGGCCGCCTCGACGGTGACGTGACGGACCGCGCCGCCGCCGGCGAGGTAGGGCGGCGCAGCGTCGAGCCAGTCCCGCTTCCCGATGAGCGCGCCGGCGCCGAACGGCGCGTAGATCTTATGGCCGGAGAAGGCCAGGTAGTCGGCCCTGATGGCCCGCATATCGACGCGGCGGTGCGGCACCAGCTGCGCGCCGTCGACCGCCACCCGCGCGCCGTGCCGGTGTGCCAGCGAGGCGATCTCGGGCAGCGGCAGGCACTCGCCCGTGACGTTCGACGCGCCGGTGACGCTCAGCAGGGCAGCCGGGGCGCGGCCCAGTTCCGCCTCGAGGGCGGCGAGAGTGCCAGCCAGCGTTGCCCGTGCGAGAACGACGCGGCCGCCTCGTGCCCGCCATGGCAGCAGGTTGGCGTGGTGCTCGATGTCCAGGTGCACCACGGGCCCGGGCGTTGCCGAGGCGAGCAGGTTGAGCGCGTCCGTCGTGTTCCGCGTGAAGATCACCACGTCGGCGTTGTCGGCGCCGGCGAACGACGCGACATCGCGCCTGGCCGCCTCGTATGCGGCCGTACAGGCCTGCGAGGCGTAGCCGGCGCCGCGGTGAACGCTCGCATACAGCTGCAGCAGCTCGGTGACCCGCTCGGCCACCGGTTGCAGCGCCGGCGCGCTGGCGGCGTAGTCGAGATTGACGTAGCGTGTCTGGCCGCCCTGTACAAGCGGCACGTGCTGGCCAGCACCGGCGAGCGGCACAAGCGGGAACTGGCCGGAGGCGGCCTGACGCGACAAGGCGAGCATGGATGTCGTCACTGATTACTCCGGTACCTCGGGGATCCGGGACCCGGATCCGCGCTTGCCGCTTCCGGTCGGAGGCGGCCATGTCATCACCCGGAGCACCCCGCCGCGGAGGAGGGTTGCCGGCCAGCAAGCCGGGGCTTAGCACTGACGCTCGTGACAGAAACGAGAATATCAGCTACGGCGGCGCAGTGCCGGGAACACCTCCCGGCTCGGTGCAGGATGCCAACGGCACCTAGGTGGCCGCCAATGGCCGACCCGACAAGCCGGGCGACGTCGTTCTTGGCGCATTCGCCAAGAACCCGCTGCGGCCGCTATACAGGCGGCCGCAGCGGGACCGTGCCTCGTTACAGTGTCGTGTCCTCGTATCCGGCGGGGCGGCCTTCGAGGATCACGGTCTTGGTCTCCAGGAAGGGCAGCAGTCCCTCGCGTCCGCCTTCGCGGCCGATGCCGGACTGCTTGAACCCGCCGAACGCGACGCCGAAGTCGGTGCGGAAGGCGTTGTGCCCGACGGTGCCGGAGCGCAGCTGCCCCGCGACCTGGCGGGCCCGGTCGACGTCGTTGGTGAACACCGAGGCGTTCAGGCCGTAGATGGTGTCGTTGGCGATCGCGATCGCGTCCTGCTCGTCCTGGGCCGGGATCACGCTGAGGACCGGCCCGAAGATCTCCTCCTGCGCGATCACCGAGCGGTTGTCCACGTTGCCGAAGACGGTCGGCTCGACGAACCAGCCCCGGTCCAGGTCCTTCGGGCGGCCGCCGCCGGTGGCCAGCGTGAAGCCGTCCGCGACGCCCTTAGCGATGTAGCCCTCGACCCGGTCCCGCTGCCGGCTCGCGGCCAGCGGGCCCATCTGGGTCTGCGCGTCGAACGGGTCGCCCACCCGCACCTGGGAGAAGGTGCTGGCCAGGGCCTCCAGGAGCTCGTCGTGACGCTGCCGGGTGACCACGATCCTGGTCAGCGAGGAGCAGACCTGCCCGGACAGGAAGCACTCGGCCTGGGACAGGGTCTGCGCGGCGGTCGCGATGTCCATGTCGTCGAGAATCACCGCGGCGGACTTTCCGCCCAGTTCCAGCGTGCAGCGCGCGATCCGCTCGCCGCAGAGCGAGGCGATCCGCCGCCCCGCCGCGGTCGAGCCGGTGAAGGTGATCTTGTCTACCCGCGGGTCGCGGACCAGCAGCTCGGAGACCTCGCGGTCGGCGGTGAGCACGTTGAGCACGCCCGGCGGCAGCCCGACCGCCTCGGCCACCTCGGCGATCAGGTAGCCCTCGCCCGGTGCCTCAGGCGAGCACTTGAGCACGACGGTGCACCCAGCCAGCAGCGAGGGCGCGACCTTGTTGCTGATCAGCGCCATCGGGCCGTTCCACGGGACGATCGCCCCGACGACGCCGACCGGCTCGCGGACGATCAGGCCGAACTCCCCGTCGGTCGGCTTGGCCGGCTCCTCGAACGGGAACGTGCCGGCCAGGTCGGCGAACGCGTTGAAGGTGGCCTGCGCGCCGGCCCCGCCGAAGCGGGCGATGGCGTGCAGCACGCCGGACTCACGCGGCCACATCTGGCCGATGTCCTCGCCCCGCCTGACGAGCTCGGCACCGATGGCCCGCAGGTACCCAGCCCGTTCGGCATGCGTCAGCTGCGGCCAGGGACCGGTGTCGAACGCCTGCCGCGCGGCCTCGACCGCCCTCGAGACGTCGGCCGCCTGAGCCTCCGCGACGCTGAAGAAGAGTTCTTCGGTCCCCGAGTCGATCACCTTGATCGTGGCGTCCGACGAGGGCTTCACCCACTGCCCGCCGATGAAAAAGTGATCCGCGTGCCGGATCGGGGCCCTTACGTCATCCGCCAGGCTCATCTGATGCCTTTCCGATGTCCAGTAGTCTCAGTGTGACTACCAGCCTAGACCGGCCTGACGGGAGCCGCCAAGGGGACGGCCCCACAAGCGCACCGGGACAAACCTGGACGATGCGACAAGGACCCGCAGGGCACGTGGCAGGCTGGAGGGTGTCTGTGCCCGGATGACCGGCGAAGGGATCAGGGGTCTTTGCGGCTTCCCTCGTCCCTGTTCCGCTATGTTGTCTCATTGTGACTACCTGATCCGGCCGGGGACACCTCCCGCGTCGTGACGGAGATGGGACACGGCGATGGACCACGCGCATGAGGCGAGGGCTGCGGCCCGCGGGCCGGCTTCCGATGTCGATGACCAGATCCTGGCCATCTGGCGAGCCCTGCGGACCAACCCCAGCCTCGACGCCCGCTGGGCCATGCAGGTTATCGACCGGCTGCTGGATGAGCGCCCGCGGCCCGGCCAGGTGGCGCCGTCCGGACCACCGGCCGCCACGGCCCGGGGCCTGGAGCCCGGGTCACCGGCTCAGCAGGCCATCCTGGCCAGTGTCCTGCGGGAACTCCTCAACGACGAGCCCGGCTGAGCTCAAGCCCACACCAGGAGGAACAGGTGCGTGAGTACCAGCAGTACCTCGGCGGCCAGTGGGCCGGATCGGACCGGCGGTTCGATGACCTGGCTGTTCGCGTCGTCATGAGGGGGACTCGTACCTGATCGTGCCTGCGACGGCCAATCCTGGGCAGGCGGGCCCGCCGGTACGAACGGGCAGGATGACCGCCACCAGTGCATGGTAGATTAATGGCATGAAAACTGCCATCGACTCTGCCGGGCGCGTTGTCATTCCCAAGGCGCTCCGGGATGCTCTCGGGCTGACGGCAGGTCAACCTCTGGAGATTGACGAGCGCGACGGGCGACTGGAGATCGTGCCTGCGGCCACACCGATGCATCTGGTGGATGAGGGTGACGGCGTGGCTGCCGTCGCCGAAGCCGACATGCCAGTGCTGACCGTCGGCATGGTGCGGGACACGCTCGAGCGCGTCCGGCGATGAAAGCCGTCGATTCCAGTGTGGTAATCGCGGCGTTTGCCACCTGGCATGAGCATCACGCCATCGCCCGCAAGGCCATGAGCAGTCGGCCGCGCCTGGTCGCGCACGCGGCGGTCGAGTCCTACTCCGTGCTGACCCGCCTGCCGCCACCGCATCGTGCCAATCCGTCAATCGTGCACGCCTTCATCACGCAGCGGTTCACCGAGCCATTCCTCACCCTGTCGGAGGCCGGTTACCAGGAGCTTCTCGGCACCGTTGCCGCCGGGCAGATCCTCGGCGGACCCGCCTACGACGCCCTGATCGCTTTCACCGCCGCCGAGCATCAGGCAACGCTGCTCAGCCTGGAC
>JBKQQQ010000293.1:0-17409 GCA_052144275.1 Streptosporangiaceae bacterium | reverse complement strand
CCCCGCCTGGATGATCGTATTGGCGTTGCTGACCAGGTTCAGCTCGACGCCGTGGTGCAGGATGCTCCAGGCGTCCTTGGCGTAGTAGGTCTCATCGAAGACCAGGGCCCGCGGCACCCGCAGCCGGTTGAACCGCAAGAACGTCCCGAACGCCGTGACCAGCAGCGGGCCCAGCCACCCCCACGGCCGGTCATCAGGCATCGGTGAAGCCAGCCGGGCCCGCAGCACCGCGAGTCGGCCGGCTTCGTCGGTGTCGGGCATGGCGGGCATGTCAGCCTGGGTTGCCGTCATCGGCCACATGCTACTGGCGGCGGTAAAGTCCGGCTAGCCGGATGGTGATGTGTGAGATCCAATGCGGAGGACGGGGCGCGATAGGGACATGTCGGGATCGGTGACAGGCGCGGCACCGGGTGAGGCCCACGAGGCTGAGGCGCACGAGGCTGAGGCACACGAGGCTGAGGCACACGAGGGCGGCGGCGTGCTGACACTGGCCGCGGTCCCGATCGGCCGGGCCGAGGACGCGTCCTGGCGGCTGGCGGCCGAACTCGCCCAGGCCACCCTCATCGCGGCGGAGGACACCCGCCGCGTGCGCTGGCTGGCGTCGAGCCTGAACGTCGAGCTCAAGGCCCGCGTCGTCTCCTACTACGACGCCGTGGAGGCGCGCCGCACGGTCGACTTGCTCGGCGAGCTGAAGGCGGGCCGGGACATCCTGCTCGTCACCGACGCGGGCACCCCGGGGATCAGTGATCCCGGCTACCGGCTCGTCGCCGCTGCGGCCGAGGCCGGCCTGCGGGTGACCGCCCTGCCGGGTCCGTCGGCGGTGACGACCGCGCTGGCCGTCTCCGGGCTGCCCACCGACAGGTTCAGCTTCGAGGGGTTTCCGCCTCGCGGCCAGGGCGAGCGGGCCAGGCGCTTCGCCGAGCTAGCCAGCGACCGCCGGACGCAGGTCTACTTCGAGTCCGGCCGCAGGCTGGCGAAGACGCTGGCCGAGCTCGTCGCCTCCCACGGCGAGGACCGTCCGGCCGTGGTCTGCCGTGAACTCACCAAGACTCACGAGGAGATCAAGCGTGGCACCCTGGCCGAGCTGGCTGCCTGGGCCGCCCAGGTCAGCGGCGCGGATCCCCGGGAGCCCAGGAAAAAGAAGGGCGGCGCGGTGTCAGGTGCCGTC
The DNA here is from genome assembly GCA_052144275.1 of Streptosporangiaceae bacterium. Classification (GTDB taxonomy): domain Bacteria; phylum Actinomycetota; class Actinomycetes; order Streptosporangiales; family Streptosporangiaceae; genus Palsa-504. Next base: position 16,241 of record JBKQQQ010000293.1, on the reverse strand, counting down.
CGCGGCGAGATCACGCTTGTCGTCGCCGGCGTTCCGCGCAGAAGCCGGAGCCGGGTCGGGGACGTCCGCGGCGGAGGCGACGTAGGCGGCCGGGGCGACCTCGGCGCTGCGCTTCCCCCGCCCCGCTAGCCGCCCCGTCAGCCGCTGGGCCAGGTCACCGCCCGCGGTGCCCGGGCTGAACGCCAGCGCTGCCGCGAGGCAGGCGAACGGCACGGCCACCAGCACGTACCGGTAGTCGAACTCGGCGGTCGCCGCGGGGATGACGATCAGCGCGAGCGAGATGGTCCACGGCAGCAGCGCCTCCCCGCCGAGCCGCCGCCAGGCCAGCACGAGGCCGGCCAGCCCGGCCAGCAGGATGAGCCCGTAGACGGTGCCCGGCAGGTAGACGTGGTGCTCGTACAACCGCATGACGTTGGCGAAGGGCGCGACGACCTGGGTCAGCGGGTTGCCGTGCACGTACGCGGCCGCGTAGGAGCTGTACGGCCCGAGCTTGGCGTCATCCCAAGACGGGATCGGCAGCGAGTGGTAGCCGAATATGTACTCGTCGTAGGTCGCGGCGTTGGGGAAGACTACCCGCTTCCAGCCGAACACCCGCCAGGTGTCGTCGAACACCGCCTTGGCGTAGTCCAGCGGCTGCGCCTCGATGGCGCGGATGGCGAAGTTCTCCGCCAGCTGGTTGGGCACCGGCGAGAACTTCGACGGCGGGAAGCGGTCCAGCGGTGATGCCGCGGTCCAGATGTAGGCCTGTGCGATCGGCCGCTTGTCCGGCGGGACGGTGGTGCACAGCGCAAGCTCATTGACCGGCACCTTCATCTTGCTGCACTCGGCGAACGTCATCGTCCGCGCGTACAGGAACACGCCGGTGGCGTCGGACATCGCGAACTGGCCGTGCTCCAGGTCGAACAGCCCGGCGTAGGCGACGACCGGGAGGAGGCACACCACGATGGCGGCCGCGACCTTCCGCCAGCTGACCCGCCTGATGATCATGTACACGGCGAACACCGCGAGCAGGGGCAGCCCGACCGACCGGACGACCTCCGCGACGCCGAGCAGGGCGCCGACCATCACGCACCGCAGCGTCGACGGCTCGGGGTCCCATAGCAGCAGCGTGGCCGCCAGCATGACGAGGAACAGGAACGGCACGTCGGCCATGATCAGGTGCTCGAGCTGGATCTCGAATCCGTCGTAGAGCACCGGCACGGTGGCCAGCGTGGCCAGCCAGGCCGGCGCCCTGAAGCGGTGCCTGGCCAGCGCGTAGATCATCACGCCGACCGCCAGGCCCATAAGATGTTGCAGAATCGTTACAATAGCGTAGGTGTGAAACGGCTGCAGGATCTTCAGCCAGACGGAGTACCCGGATACCCGGGTCGGGTCGAGCTGGAAGTGGACCGTGTTCTGCACGTACTCGAACGAGTCGTTGAACCACGCCTGCCACCGGTAACCGAGCTCGGCGTCGAGGCGGAGCAGCACGGCGGGAGTGAGCACGATGATGAACAGCCGGTGTCCGGACCACGCCCGGGCGGCCAGTTCGCGGAGGCCCCGCCCCGTCACCCCGCTGGGCTTTGTCGACCGGATTGACCAGGCTCGCCGCGCCGATGGCTCACGCGACGGAGCCGCAGGCATTACCCTCAAGCCGTACCCTCCTGTGCTGGGTTGATGACCCTGACAATGAACAAGCGGCCGGTTCGGTGCGTTCGTCCCTCGCCTACGGTAATACGATGCGCGACCAGGACTGCGGCCGGCAGCCAGATCCGCTGACGGTGAAGGAGACGAAAAAGGTGGAGCTGACCGTGGTCATGCCTTGCCTCAACGAGGCAGAGACCGTGGCGACGTGCGTCCGTAAGGCTATTGGATTCCTGGCCGCCAGCGGTATCAGCGGTGAGGTCCTGATCGCCGACAACGGTAGTACGGACGGCAGCCAGCGGCTGGCCGAAGAGGCAGGCGCCCGGGTGGTGCCGATCAGCGACAGGGGTTACGGCAACGCGCTGATGGGCGGCATCCTCGCGGCCAACGGCAAGTACATCATCATGGGCGACGCCGATGACAGCTACGACTTCACCAACCTGATGCCCTTCGTGGCGGAGTTGCGCAAGGGGGCGGACCTGGTGATGGGGAACCGGTTCGCCGGCGGGATCGCGCCGGGCGCGATGCCGCCGCTGCATAGGTACCTCGGCAACCCGGTGCTGAGCTTCGTCGGCCGCCTGTTCTTCCGGAGCAAGATCGGTGACTTCCACTGCGGCCTACGCGGGTTCCGCCGGGACAGCGTGATGGCGCTCAACCTGCAGGCGACCGGGATGGAGTTCGCCAGCGAGATGGTGGTCAAGGCAGCCCTAGCCGGGCAGCACGTGACGGAGGTGCCGACCACGCTGGCCAAGGACGGCCGGAGCAGGCCGCCGCACCTGCACACCTGGCGGGACGGCTGGCGCCACCTGCGCTTCCTGCTGCTGTTCAGCCCGCGCTGGCTGTTCTTCCTGCCCGGCCTGGTGCTGCTCGCCGCGGGCGTGGTCATCGGCGCGATCGTCGCACCGCATCCGTTCAGCGTCGGTCCCGTGACCTTCGACGTCGACACGCTGGTCGCGGCGTCGGCGATGGTCGTGATCGGCTTCCAGTCGGTGCTGTTCTGGCTGTTCACCCAGGTGTACGCCGGTTCGGAGGGCTTCCTGCCCGAGGAGCCGAAGGTCCAGCGGGTGCTGGAGAAGCTCAGCCTGGAGCGCGGGCTGCTGGCGGGTGGCGCGATCGGCCTCGCGGGCCTGGCGGGGCTGATCTTCTCGCTGCTGTACTGGAACGGCCGGAAGTTCGGCCAGCTCGACTACGAGCACTCGCTGCGGCTGATGATCCCGTCGGTGACCGCGCTGATCGTGAGCTGGCAGGTGATCCTCGGTACGTTCTTTCTGTCCATCCTCGGTATCAAGCACACGCGTCATCCCGTGACCGTGGTGAAGCCCTCCGGCGCGGACGGCGGAGTCACCGACAACACCGTCAACCACCGGGAGCAGTCGGCGGCTGCCCCTAGGCTTTAGCCATGCGCACCATCCTGTCCGCTCCGGCCTGGCCTTACGCGAACGGCCCTCGTCATATCGGGCACGTCTCCGGTTTCGCGTTGCCCTGCGACATGTTCAGCCGCTACCAGCGGATGGCGGGCAACAAGGTGCTGATGGTAAGCGGCACGGACGAGCACGGCACGCCGATCCAGGTGCAGGCCGACGCCGAGGGCGTCTCCGCGCGGGAGTTGGCCGACCGTTACAACCGGATCATCGTCGACGACCTGACCAGCCTCGGCATGACGTACGACCTGTTCACCCGCACGACAACGCGGAACCATTACGCGGTCGTCCAGGATATGTTCCTGGGGCTGCTGAAGAACGGCTACATCTTCCCGAAGACCACGCTCGGCGCGATCTCGCCGTCCACCGGCCGGACCCTGCCCGACCGCTATATCGAGGGCACCTGCCCCATCTGCGGTTACCCCCACGCCCGGGGCGACCAGTGCGACAACTGCGGCAACCAGCTCGACCCGGCCGATCTCATCAACCCCCGGTCCAAGATCAACGGCGAGACGCCGGTGTTCGTGGAGACCGAGCACTTCTTCCTCGACCTGCCCGCGTTCGCCGAGGTTCTCGGCAGCTGGCTGCAGGCCAAGGCGGGCCACTGGCGGCCGAACGTGCTCAAGTTCTCCCTCAACCTGCTGGACGACCTGCAGCCGCGGGCGATCACCAGGGACCTGGACTGGGGCGTGCCCGTGCCGCTGGACGGCTGGCGGGACCGGCCGGACAAGCGGATCTACGTCTGGTTCGACGCGGTGATCGGGTACCTGTCCGCGTCGATCGAGTGGGCCCGGCGCAGCGGCGACCCGGACGCCTGGCGCACCTGGTGGACCGACCCGGAATCCGAGTCGTACTACTTCATGGGCAAGGACAACATCGTCTTCCACGCCGAGATCTGGCCGGCCATGCTGCTCGGCTACAGCGGGCTCGGCGCCCGCGACGGCTCGCCCGGACCGCTCGGCAGGCTGAACCTGCCGTCCGAGGTGGTGTCGAGCGAGTACCTGACGATGGAGGGCCGCAAGTTCTCCTCCTCTCGCTCGGTGGTCATCTACGTCCGCGACTTCCTGGCCCGCTATGACGTGGACGCGCTGCGCTACTACGTGGCCATCGCCGGGCCGGAGAACCAGGACACCGACTTCACCTGGAGCGAGTTCGTCCGCAGGAACAACGACGAACTGGTCGCGACCTGGGGGAACCTGGTCAACCGGGCGGTCTCGTTCGCGGCCCGCAACATCGGGTCGATCCCGGAAGCCGGCCAGCTGACCGACCTCGACCGCGACGTGCTGGCCAGGTCCAGGCAGGCCTTCGGCCCGGTCGGGGAACACTTGTCCGCCTCGCGGTTCAAGTTCGCGATCACTGAGGCGATGCGGACGGTGGCCGAGGCCAACAAGTACTTCTCCGAACAGGCGCCGTGGAAGCTGCGCGAATCGGACCCGGACCGGATGCGGACGGTGCTGCACGTGGCGCTGCAGCTCGTCGACGACGCCAAGACGCTGCTCACCCCGTTCCTGCCCCGCTCGTCCCAGCAGGTGCACGAGATGCTGCGTGAACATGGGCCGGGCGGCCCGGGCACCTGGTCGGACATGCCGCACGTCGAGGAGGTCGACGAGGAGGGCGGACCGCCCTACCCGGTGATCACCGGGCACTACGACGGCGCCGCCCGCTGGGCGCCGCAGCCGGTGCGCGCGGGCACGCCGCTCTCCGTCCCCAAGCCGCTGTTCACCAAGCTGGACTCCTCGGTGGTGGACTCCGAACTTGCCCGGCTAGGGGCGCCGTGACCCGTTTTTTCCGGCCGAACGGTCCGTGGTGACAGCCCCGGTTCCCCCGTCTGCCCTGCCCAGGCCGGCGCTCGACAGCCACACCCACCTTGACATGATCCAAGGGCCAGGGGGGTACGGGGGGGTGGCACCCCCCCGTGAGCGGGGGGTTCCGGGGGGTCGTCCCCCCGGGCCAGCACTGGCAGCGGTCCTGGCGGCAGCGCGGGCCGCGGGGATCGCGCGGGTCATTACGGTGGGCACCACCCTGGAGTCCTCCCGCTGGTCGGCGGCGTGCGCCGCCGAGTACGACGAGGTGTATGCGGCGGTCGCGATCCACCCGAACGACACCGTCGCCGCCGTGGCGTCCGCGCTGACCGCCGACGAGGTACTCACGGAGATCGAGACGCTGGCCGCACATCCGCGGGTGGTCGCGGTCGGCGAGACGGGCCTGGATTACTACCGCGACCACGCCGCGCCGGACGTGCAGCGCTGGTGGTTCCGCGAGCACATCAAGATCGCCAAGCGGACCGGCAAGGCGCTGATGATCCACGACCGGGAGGCGCACGCCGACGTGCTGCGCATCCTCACCGAAGACGGCCCGCCGGACCAGGTCGTGTTCCACTGTTTCTCCGGCGACGTGCCGATGGTCAAGCAATGCGCCGAGGCCGGCTACCTGATGTCGTTCGCGGGCAACGTGACGTTCGCCAACGCGCAGCCGCTCCGCGACGCCGCCGCGGCCGCCCCGGCCGATCTCGTCCTGGCCGAGACCGATGCGCCGTTCCTTACCCCGGTGCCGAACCGGGGTAAGCCCAACGAGCCCGCCCTGGTCGCGGACACGCTGCGCTGCCTGGCCGAGGTGAAGGGGATGGACGTGGCGGACCTGTGCGACACGGTCACCGCCACCGCCCAGCGCATCTTCGGCCCCTGGTGAGACCGGCTCGTGCCAGCGACTGACCAAGGCGTGCGGCTGCTCGGCCCGGCCGAGATCCGGGCGCTGGCCGATCGCCTCGGTGTCCGGCCGTCCAAGCGGCTGGGCCAGAACTTCGTCGTCGAGCCGGGAACCGTTCGGAAGATCGCCGCGCAGGCCGCCCTGGAGCCGCGGGACGTGGTACTCGAGGTGGGGCCGGGGCTCGGCTCGCTCACGCTCGCCCTGCTGGACGCCGGCGCCGGCCAGCTGGTGGCCATCGAGATCGACCGGGCGATGGCCAGCGAGCTGCCGCTGACGATCGCCTCCCACGCGCCGCGTCTCGCGGACCGGGTAGCCGTGGTCACCGCGGACGCGCTGCAGATCGCCGGGCGTGACCTGCCCGCGGTTTTCTGCTCGCCGTCGGTGCTGGTCGCGAACTTGCCCTACAACGTGGCGGTGCCGGTGCTGCTGCACCTGCTCGCCGCCCTGCCCACGCTGCGGCGGGGCCTGGTCATGGTCCAGGCCGAGGTGGCGGACCGGATGTGCGCCGGACCCGGGTCACGGGTGTACGGCGCTCCGTCGGTGAAGCTGGCCTGGTACGCGGCGGCCCGGTCGGCCGGCCCGGTGCCGCGTACCGTGTTCTGGCCGGTGCCGAACGTGGACTCCCGCCTGGTCGCGTTCACCAGGCGAGACCCGCCGGCCACCACGGCGGCCCGCGAAGAGGTGTTCGCGGTCATCAATGCGGCGTTCCGGCAACGACGCAAGACGCTGCGGGCCGCGCTCTCCGGCTGGGCCGGTTCGGCGCCGGAGGCCGAACGGCTGCTCCGGGCGGCGGATATCGATCCGGGCGCGCGGGGGGAATCGCTCGGCGTCGGGGAGTTCGCGCGGCTGGCGGCGGTGCACCGAGAAGGACCGGGTCGGGATAGTCGGTGTAGCGGCAACACGTAGCAGGGACTAGGCTGGGCAGCTTCTGCGCGGCCCATCCAGTGATGCCGTGCGTCGATCTTATCTAAAGAGGATCAAGAGAATGCCGAGCGAACCGCGTGGTCCTGCAGCTGTCGGGGATAGCCCGGCTGCGTCGGCGCCGCAGCCTGCCTCGAGCGCAGATTCGCTCGAGAATCACCTTGGCGGCGCTGCGGGCAGGAGATATCGCGCCTACCAGTTCGACCTGGTCGCGCCGTATGTCGGCCGTTCGCTTCTGGAGGTGGGCTCCGGCCTGGGTCACTTCTCCGAACAGTTCAGCGGCCGCCTTGAGTACTTGATCGTGAGTGATAACGATCCCTACTGCCTAGACCAGCTCAGGGAGCACTACTCCGGTCGTGACGACGTCGAGGTCCTCGAGCTTTCCCTACCGGGCGAGCTCAAGGCCCGCCGCAAGGTCGACACGGTGGTGATGATGAACGTCCTCGAGCACATCCTCGACGATGCACAGGCGCTCCGCGACCTGGCAGCATGCGTCGAACCCGGTGGCAGCATCGTCATCTGGGTTCCCGGGTATATGCAGCTTTACGGAGATTTCGACCGTATTGTCGGCCATGTCACACGCTATACGCCGAAAACTCTCCGCCGCGCCGTAGAATCGGCCGGGTTGACGGTTGAGATATGCAAGCCGGTGAACTTCATCGGCGGGATCGCGTGGTGGCTGGCGGTCCGGCGGTTTGGCGTGGGGCACGTGAATCCGAGGGTCGCCTCACTTTATGACATAACCGTGGTCCCGGTCACGAGGCTACTAGAGCGCATCATCCGCCCGCCGTTCGGGCAAACTGTATTCTGCGTCGCGAGGGTGCCGCGCTGAATCGTCCAGCCCCGACGGGCCGACCGGCCAATGTGCCCTCGCATAGCGCCCGAGGGGCCTGGTGGTGGTCCAGGCCGAGGTGGCGGACAGGATGTGCGCCGGACCCGGGTCGAGGGCGTATGGCGCGCCGTCGGTGAAGCTGGCCTGGTTCGCGGTGCGGTGGCGAGGACCGCGTACGCTTTGACCATCGTGACCGGTGTGACCGTGCGGGTACCCGCCAAACTCAATCTCCAGCTCGCGGTGGGTCCGCCGCGGGCTGACGGCTACCACGACCTGGTGACGGTCTTCCACGCCGTCTCGCTGTTCGACGAGGTCACCGCGGAGCCGGCCGGGCGCGACGGGGTCACGGTCACCGGCGAGGGCGCGGACCGGGTCCCGGTCGGCCCAGACAACCTGGCGCTCCGCGCGGCGGCTGCATTGCGTAAGGCGGTGGCGGGCGCGACGGGCGGTCCGAAAGCCGGCACCGGAGTCGGCCCGAGAGCCGGCACAGGGGGCGTGCACATCACGATCGTCAAGCGCATCCCGGTGGCGGCCGGGCTGGCCGGCGGCAGCGCCGACGCGGCCGCGGCCCTCGTCGCCTGCCATGAGCTGTGGGTTGGCGGCCTCAGCCAGCCGCAGCTCGTCGAGGTCGCCGCCCGGGTAGGCAGCGACGTGGCCTTCGCGCTGCTCGGCGGGACCGCGGTGGGCCGCGGCCGGGGCGAGCGGCTGACGCCGGCGCTGGCCCCGACGACCCAGTACCACTGGGTGCTGGCCTTCGCCGACGGTCACCTGTCCACCCCTGAGGTATACGCGGCGCTGGACCGGCTGCGGGCCGCGGGCGGGGGCAGGGCCCAGGCCGCGCCCGCCGAGCCGGACCTGGACGCCGCGCTCATGTCGGCGCTGCGCTCGGGTGAGGCCAGGCTCGTGGGACGGGCGCTGAGCAACGACCTGCAGCCGGCCGCGCTTTCGCTGTTCCCCGCCCTGCGCAAGACCCTGGCGGCCGGACTCGAGCTGGGCGCGCTCGGCGCGCTGGTGGCGGGCTCCGGACCGACCTGCGTGTTCCTCGCGTCCAGCGCGGACCGCGCCCTGGACCTGGCCGTGTCCCTGTCCGGCGCGGGCGTGTGCCGGTCGGTGGCGCGGGTCACCGGGCCAGTGGCAGGCGCGGCCATCCTCCCCCCGTCGAAGTGACTCGAGCGTGGTAAACCTGATCAGCCTGGAGAGGGCGGCGAAGGCGTACGCGCACCGCAGCCTGCTCGACGGCGTCTCGCTCGGCGTGTCGGCCGGGGACCGGATCGGGGTGGTGGGCCGCAACGGCGCGGGGAAGTCCACGCTGCTCGGGATGCTAGCCGGGCGGGTCGCGCCGGACACCGGCCGGGTGGCCATGGCGTCCGGCCTGCGGCTCGGCTACCTGCCGCAGGCCGACCAGCTGGCCGGAACGGTCGGCGAGATCGTGTTCGGACCCATGGGCCGCTCGGCGGGTGGCTCTGTTGGCGGCTCTGCTGGCCGCTGGGCCGTGTCCGGATCCGCCCCGGAGCCGGACGGACCCGATATCCCGCGGGCACCGTGGGAAGCGGATCCCCGTGCCCGCGCGATCATGGCCGAGCTGCTACCCGGGATCGGCGTCGACGCTGCGGCCGGGCAGCTATCCGGCGGCGAACGGCGCCGGGCCGCGCTCGCCGCCCTGCTGGTGGCCGAGCGGGACGTGCTGCTCCTCGACGAGCCCACCAACCACCTCGACATCGAGGCGATCGACTGGCTCGGCAGGCACCTGCGCGAGCGGGCCGAGAATAGGCACTGTGCGGTCATCGTGGTCAGCCATGACCGCTGGCTGCTCGATACCGTCTGCGAGCGGACCTGGGAGGTCGACCGGGGTCAGGTGCACTCCGCCGAGGGCGGCTACTCGGCTTACGTGCTCGCCCAGGCCGAACGCGAGCGCAGCGAGGATGCCGCCGAACGGCGCCGCCGCAACCTGGCCCGTAAGGAGCTCGCCTGGCTGCAGCGGGGCGCCAGGGCCAGGACCACCAAGGCCAAGTTCCGGGTCGAGGCGGCCAACGCGCTCATCGCGTCCGAGCCGCCGCCCCGCGACAGCGTCGAGCTGACCCGGCTGGCCACCGCCCGGCTGGGCAAGACCGTGATCGAGCTGGAGGACGTTTCGGTGTCGGTGGGCGCCGGCCGCCGCGAGCGTTCGCTCCTTGACCAGGTGACCTGGCGGCTCGGCCCCGGGGACCGGGTCGGGATCGTCGGGGTCAACGGCAGCGGCAAGACCTCGCTGCTGAGGGTACTAGCCGAGGGAGGGCTGGCCGGGGACGTGGACCCCGGGTCGGCCCGCCCGGGGCTGCACGTGGACGGAGACGGAGCCGGCTCGGGGCTGCACGCGGACGGAACGGTCATCCGGGGCAAGACCGTGCGACTGGCCCACCTGTCCCAGGAACTCGCCGAGCTCGACCCGGACCAGCGGGTCCGTGCGGCCGTGGAAGAGATACGACTGCGGATCCGGGTGGGTGACCGCGAGCTCTCCGCGGGGCAGCTGCTCGAACGGCTCGGCTTCACCGCGGAACGGCAGCGGACCCGGGTGGGCGACTTGTCCGGCGGCGAGCGGCGCCGGGTCCAGATGCTCAGGCTGCTCATGGGCGAGCCCAACGTGCTGCTCCTGGACGAGCCGACCAACGACCTGGACATCGAGACGCTGACCGAGTTCGAGGACCTGCTCGACGGCTGGCCCGGCACGCTGGTGGTGGTCAGTCACGACAGGTATTTCCTGGAGCGCGTGACCGAGCACGTGGTGGCGCTGCTCGGCGACGGCAAGCTCGCCTTCCTCGCCGGCGGGGTGGACGAGTACCTGCACCGCATCCGGGCGGCCCGCGCGGCCGGCCGGCCGGACGGGTCGGCCCCAGTGAGAGCGGCCGAGCCGAGACCGGCAGCGGCGGGAGCGCCGGGCGAATCACCGGTCGCCGAGACGGGGACGCCGCGGACGTCGGCGTCCCAGGAGCGTACAGCCCGCAAGGAACTGCAGCGCCTAGAGCGCCAGCTGGAACGCCTATCAGCCCGCGAGACCGAGCTCACCGCCCAGCTAGCCGCCAACGCGACCGACTACGAAAAGCTCACCACCCTAGGCGCCGAGCTGAAGTCCGCCCAGGCGGAGAAGGCAGATCTCGAGGAGCGCTGGCTGGCCGTGGCCGCCGAGCTGGAAGCCTAAGCGAGCCAAAGGGCCGCGGCGCCGCCTGGACTCTGCTTTTCCCTCGTACCCACCCCGGGCGCGACGAAGGAGCGACGAGGGAAGGCGGCGCCAGTGAAGGGGGAGGGGGAGGTGGGTGGGGGCCCGGAGGCAAGCCTAAAGGGGAGCGTCGAAGGGGGCGAGCAGGGTCCGCATCAGGTCGGCCAGGTGCTGGCGTTCCCCGGTATCCAGGTCGGCCAGCAGCGCCCGCTCGCGGCGCAGCAGGCCGGCTAGCGCCGCGTCCACCCGCACCTGGCCCTGCTCGGTCAGGGTGACCAGCACGCCCCGCTTGTCCCGGGGGTCGGGCTCCCGGCGGACGAGACCCGCGGCGGCCAGCCGGTCGATCCGGTTCGTCATCGTGCCCGAGGTGACCAGGGTGGCGCGAAGCAGCGCGCCCGGGGTGAGCTGGAACGGCGGCCCTTGCCTGCGCAGCGCCGAGAGCACGTCGAATTCCCACGACTCGAGCCGGTGCTCGGCGAACGCGCCGCGCCGCGCGATGTCCAGGTGCCGGGCGAGCCTGGAGATCCGGCTGAGCACCTGCATCGGCTCGACGTCCAGGTCGGGCCGCTGGGCTCGCCACGCGGCGACCAGGTCGTCGACCTCGTCGCGCAGCAGCGGGGCGGGGACGATCTCATCGTCGGAGTCCGCCTCGGTGCGGGGACCGGCGCGCTGGCCCATTACTAGAGCGTATCTCTTGACGTCAAGAAGACCCGTCATGTACAAGAGGATCAGGTCGGCTGCGGGAGGTGCCAGGGGGTCGTTCCCCCCGTGGCCAACGCAGTGTCTCTCGGTATCAAAGAAGGATTGACCACCATGTGGGACGCGGCCCTTTATCTGCGGTTTGGAGGCGAGCGCGCCAGGCCGTTCTTTGACCTGCTCGCCAGGGTCGGAGCTGAACTTCCCGGCTACGTGGTCGACATGGGCTGCGGCCCGGGGAACCTGACCGCCCTGCTCGCGGAGCGCTGGCCGTCGGCCGCGGTGTGCGGCGTGGACAGTTCGCCCGCGATGATCGAGGCGGCTCGCGAGTTCGCCACGGCAGGTGCCCCGCGATCCCCGGCGCCCTCCGGTTCCGGGCCGGTCGCAACCAGCCACGCGCCTGGATTGTCGTTCATGCTCGACGATATCAGGCACTGGAAGCCGCAACACCTGCCCGACGTGATCATCTCCAACGCGGTGCTGCAGTGGGTGCCCGGCCATCGTGAGCTGCTGGTCCGCTGGGCGGACCAGCTGGCCGACGACGGCTGGCTGGCCTTCCAGGTCCCGGGTAACTTCGATCAGCCGTCACACGCGATCCTGCGCGAGATGGCAGCCTCGGCCCGGTGGCGCTCGCTGCTGCGGGACGTGGAGCTGAACCGGCAGTCGGCCGACCCAGCGGATTACGCAGAGCTGCTGGCCCAGGCCGGCTGCGAGGTCGACGCCTGGGAGACGACGTACGTGCACATCCTGCAGGGGACTGACCCGGTGCTTGAGTGGTACCGGGGCACCGGACTGCGGCCCGTGCTCGCTGCGCTCGACGCGGACCAGGCCGCGGACTTCCTCGCCGAGTACGGCGCGCAGGTTCGCGAGGCGTATCCGCCGCGCCCGTTCGGCACCATCTTCCCCTTCCGCCGCGTGTTCGCCGTGGCCCACCGGGCCGGCTAAAACCTGTTTTTCCTATTGATTTAATAGGGAAACTCTGGCAGGATCACGCCATGCGCCGTGGCCTGCCTCTCCCGTCAACGCCTGTCCGGCAGTGCGTTCTGGCCGGCGCCTCCCCGCTGGCGCCCGGCGTCAGGCGATGTCCGGCCGGCTCGCCCTGATCAGACCAGCACTGACCAGACCGGTTCGGTCCAGCCAGCCCGTCTGGCCCCTTGAGTTCGCCTGGTTCCGCTGGCGCGCGCCGCCAGCGATGTCAACGTGAGGAGAGACGCGACAATGAGCACGACGATCCGGCCGGAGTCACCGGCCACCATGCAGCCTGGCCGGCTACTCGGCGCCCGGCAGCTGGCCGAGGTGGTGCGGCGGCTGGCGGCGAGTCCCGCCGACTGGCTAGGCCGGGTGCGGCTGAACCCGGAGGGGCGCTGGTACGAGCGGATACACCTCGACGACAGCTACGAGGTCTGGGTGATCAGCTGGCTGCCGGGCCAGTCGACCGGGTTTCACGACCACGGCGGGTCGGTTGGCGCGTTCGCCGTGGTCTGGGGAACCCTGATGGAGCGCCGGGTGGTCGGGGCGACCACGACGGGGCAGGTGCTGGCCAAGCCGGTCGGAGCGGGCGGGGCGCGGGCGTTCGGTTCCCGCTACATCCACGACGTCCGCAACGCCGCCGCCGCCGCGGTGGCGGTCAGCGTGCACGCGTACTCGCCGCCGATGCCGGAGATGACGCGCTACGACCTGACGCCGGGCGGGCTGGTCAAGCGGGACACCGAAGGCGCCGCCGCGTGGTGACGGCCAGGCCACCCGGGGCCCGCGGCATCGACGAGATCCTGGCGTCCGCGCGCGCCCGCCTGCTGCGGCTGCCGCCGCGGCAGGCCTTCCGCGAGGTGTCGGACGGCGGCGTGCTCATCGATATCCGGCCCGCCGCGCAGCGGGCCGAGCAGGGCGAGATACCCGGCTCCACCATCGTGGAGCGCAACCACCTGGAGTGGCGCCTCGATCCGGGCTGCGACGCCCGGCTGCCATGGGTGACCGGGTACGACCACCGGGTCATCGTGTTCTGCGCGGACGGATACACCTCGAGCCTGGCCGCGGCGGCGCTGCAGGACCTGGGCCTGCACCGGGCCACGGACGTGATCGGCGGGTTCCGGGCCTGGACGGCCGAGGGCCTGCCGTCCACGGCCGGCGGCGCGGGGGCCGTCACGCTGGCGCCCGGCGCGGCCGCGGCTTGGTCGGGCGGTGCGGCCGCCGCCGCACCGCCTGGCGCGGCCTCAGCGCCCGGCTGACTCGCGGCCGTTCGCGTCCAGGTGGGAGAGGCCGTTCCAGATCAGGTCGATCAGGTTGGCGGCGACCTCTTCCAGCTTGGGCTTGCGGGCATCGAGCCACCACTGCCCGGTGAACGCGACCATGCCGACGACCATCTGGGCGTACATGGGCGCGAGCTTGGGGTCATGGCCGCGCGAGGAGAGGAAGTCGGCCAGGATGTACTCGACCTGCCCGGCGATGTCGCTGAGCAGCGTGCCGTAAGTGCCCGTGCCCGAACCGGGATTTGAGTCCCTGACCAGGATGCGGAAGCCGTCGGCGTTGTCGTCGATGTACCTGAGCAGGGTCACCGCCGCGGCCTCGAATTTCTCCCTGCTGTGGCCGCCGCCCAGGAGCGTGGTCGCCATCGTCAGCAGGCGCTCCACTTCCCGGTCGACGACCACAGCGTAGAGGCCCTCTTTGCCGCCGAAGTGCTCGTACACCACCGGCTTGGAGACGCCCGCCTGGGCGGCGATCTCCTCGATCGAGGTCCCCTCGAAACCTCGTTCGGCGAACAGGCGGCGGCCGATGCCCAGGAGCTGCTCCCGCCGTTCCTTCCCAGTCATCCTCTTGCGGCCGGATGGATGGGGCTGGGCACTCACTTGTTCATCATCGCGACTCCGCGGACACCGCGTCACGTACCCGGTCGGCGCGCCGCGTCATCGAGCCGAGTTTCCTCGTCGCCGTGGCCGGACGCTTGGCCGAAAGCCGTTCCTCGTCCGGCCAGCGCACGTCGTAGGCCCAGCCCAGCTTCTCCAGCGCCCAGATGACCCGCGCGCTCGGGTCGAGCTGGCCCTTCAGCGCTCCGTGCCGCGCGCAGGTGGGATCCGCGTGGTGCAGGTTGTGCCAGGACTCGCCGAAGGACGCGATCGCCAGCCAGGACACGTTCCGCGACTTGTCGCGCACCTCGAAGTCCTCGCTGCCGAAGGTGTGGCAGATGGAGTTGATCGACCAGGTGACGTGATGCAGCAGCGCGATGCGTACCAGGGTGGCCCAGAAGAAGGCGGTCACTGCGCCCCACCAGGACAATCCCCATAGTCCGCCGATCAGCGCGGGGAGCAGCAGCGTGACCGCGACGAGCCCGGGGAACCAGCGGTCGACAGTCTTGATGCGGTGGTCGGCGAGCAGGTCGGGGGAGAACTTCTCCTGCGAGGTCTTGTTGGGGTCGAAGAGCCAGCCGATGTGCGCGTAGACCAGGCCCTTGGACAGCGCCTTCCAGTCATCTCCGTACCGCCACGGCGAGTGCGGGTCGCCTTCCTTGTCGCTGTACTTGTGGTGCCGGCGGTGGTCCGAGACCCAGGTGATGACCGGTCCTTCAATGGCGAGGCTGCCGGCGATCGCGAGCGCGACCCGCAGGCCAGTCTTCGCCTTGAACGAGCCGTGGGTGAAGTACCGGTGGAAGCCGACCGTGATGCCAAGTCCCGACACCCAGTAGAAAACCAGCGCGATGACCACGTCGTGCCAGTTCAGGCCCCAGCCCCACAGCAGCGGTATGGCGGCGATCAGCGCCACGAGCGGGATGGCAACGAACACGCCCACCAGGACACGCTGGAACGTCGAGGTCGGCTCGTCGTCCAGGTCCGGCCGGGATGGCCGTAGCCGGGTTCTGGTGGTTCCCCCGACGGGTCCGGCGGACGGAGGCATGGTGGACGACGTGGCCAGGCCCGTCGTGGTGGCTTCAACCGTGCTGACGGTGTCGGGAGATGTGGTCATCGTGCTCCTCTGGTATCGGAGAAGGGGCAGGAGCGTTTATACGCTTACGTAACCGTAGCCTACTCTACCGTAGGTTAGGCAAGGCCCGGCAGATGAACTTCTGCAAATGGGCCTATGAATTCCGTATGCATGCCACCCGTCATGTCTCAGAATGTGAGACACTTAAACGTTCCGTATCCCGGACGTCACGTCTCGCCCAACTCGCTTGGCTCGAGCCTTCAACCGCGCGTACCCATCCAGCGAGGCCCGCATTCGCGGAGAACCGTCCCTCTTGGCGAGACCGAGGGGCAGTCAACCGGTGGCCGCCAGTGCCCGGTCCTCTGGGGCAGGTTCCAGGTAGAGTAAGGACCCGAACAATCCCGGGTCGTCTAGCCAGGCAGGACGACGGTCTTTGGAATCGTTAACGAAGGTTCGAATCCTTCCCCGGGAGCACATTAAGAGGGTTCGAGGCTTGGCCATTCTGGCGTCAGTTGCGGCTCATGATTGCTTGTGCCCAGCCTTCGATCCTGCGGTAGAGGCCGGCGCTGCGGCATACGTCGATGCGCAGGCAGCATAAGGGGCGGCTGGGGCATGTTGGAGCGGGCGCGTGCCGCGCCCACGAGGGCGTGTGCTGCGCCGACTGGGGGCGTCCTGGCCGCCTGGGAGTATGCCGGCGAGCGGCCGGCGGGACTGTGCGTTATAGTTAGTTGACGTCAAGCAAGTTTCTGGTGGTGCCAAAGTTGCCTGTGGGGGCTTAGCCCAAATGAACTCGAATTCCGGTCAGGCGGAGGCTGGCGTGCCTGGGCACGAGCCGCAAACCCCGCAAGGTGCGCTGAGTTCGCTCGGTGCCAGGGCGGCTGAGCCCGGCCCGCACTACAAGTGGATCGCGCTGTCGAACACCACGCTCGGCGTGCTG
>JBKQQQ010000292.1:0-6163 GCA_052144275.1 Streptosporangiaceae bacterium | reverse complement strand
GTGAAGAAGTTCTTCGACACCGCACCCGACTTGGTGGCCACGCAGCCGCAGATTATCTACATCGACACCCCGCATGACGGCTTCGGCCCGATGGGCGAGATCCAGCCTCGCTGACCGGCTAAGACCGCCCGCCGCGCCTCAGCTCAGCTGAAGCGGACGCGGCGGCGAACACCGGTCGTCGTCGTCGGCTGTCCCGGGATTGCCCCCCGGCTGAGCCAACTCAAGCCTGGGCAGCCCCCGGAGCCAGGAGAGGCGAACGGGTAGTCAGGAGGAGAGCCATGTACGTGCCGGCGCAGCCGGGTGCTGGCAGGGCACGGCGGACGTTGTTTATCTCGCGTCCGGCGGGATCGTTTCGACAGTGCCGTTCAGGCGCGCTCGTTCCGCGGCGAAGACGGCGAGATGACTTGCCAGCGATTCGCGTGGCCCGGAGCTGATCAGCTCGCGGTTCCCGGTGGCGACGGCGGCGGTGAACGCGTCCATCAGTCCCGCGTCGCCGCCGCCGTGGCCGTCGGCAGCGGCCATCGCGCCTGCTGCTGGGGGAGTGATCCGCCGCTCGGCCCGGGTGAGGAAGTCGTAGACCCGGATGATCTGGCCGTCGCCGGTCAGCTCGCCGCGGGTGCCGAACAGCCGGGTGTTGCGGTCGGCGGCCTTGCTGAACGCGGTCATGGTGAACGTGGCCGTGGTCGCGCCGGGAAACTCCAGCGCGACGACCTGATGGTCGACGACGTCATTGTCGCAGGCGTAGACGCACCTGCCGTACGGCCCGTCCCTGAGCGCCTCGTCCAGGGCGCCGGGAGAGAAGTCCTCGATGACGGCGCTCCCGGCTTCCTCCACGGCCGCCACGATCCGCCGGCATGCCGCCTCATCCGGCGCCATCGGCTTTTCCAGCAGGATGTGATAAGTGCGAGCAGGAGGCCGCCGGCAGCCGCTATCCCGCCGGGAAGCGGACCAAAACGTCTCAGCTGCACTGCCCGATGAATGTCACGGAAAGTGCACACTACCGAGCCAGCCACTGTCACACATTAGCCCCTATCGCCCATTACGCGCTGGCAGTTGATGGTGGACCTCCCTCATCACGCAAGAGAGTACGTTCGTGGTGGCGGCAGAGAAACGCGTAAGGGCTCTCACGCGGCTGAGTATGCTTGTCGCCTGCCGACATGTCAGGTCTCCTCACCTACCTGGCGGCCGACGGTTATTCGGGAACCGTTAGCCGATAGGGTTGGGCGCTGTCCCAGAGCGTTTCAAATTGCCGGGCAAAGAGCTGGTACCAGTGGCTGTCACGGTCAGCTTGGAGGCTGAACGAAGGATTCTGTTCGATCGTCTCGTGCTGATAAATCTCAACGTGGATACGGCCATATGTCTCAGCTGGGTCAATGAGGCACATGCCGAACGTGGGTACGTACTGCAAGAGGCGCAGTTGGAGCGCGGACTCATCCTGTGTAGCGGACGCGAGGACGCCGAGCAGATCTATGGTCGACGCGAGCCGGTGCTGATAGAAGTCCGGGCTATCTGCACCGCGGCTTCGAGCGACTGCTTCGGTCCGCGCCGGGCTGTCTCCGTCGATGACGAGCACGCGTACGCAGGCACCCCTTCGTAGTCGCCGGTCAAGGACAGGCAGCAGGTCGCGCACCGTGCGCGTGAGCGTCACGCCGACAAGCCGGATGTCAGCTGCTGCTGCTATTTCATCGTCAAGCGCAGGCATGCGCGTCTTCAGGAATCGGTCTGCGGGAACGTCGCCGCTAAGGTTTGCTGCCAGCTGGTCTAGGCGACGCCCGGCTTCTTCGGACTGATGCCGGGTAGCCAGTCCGGAGACGGCCAGTAGCGCGAGCACTGCCAAGGTTGTGGCACTGACGATCTTGATGTCGACGATGGCGAATACGCTAAGCAGGGCAATGCAAAGCGACAATGTCACGGTCACGTAGAGCTCAACGTTGTGCCCGCGCCGAAGGTCGTCGCCGACCCGCCGAAGGAGTCCGGCCCGCCTCACCTCGGCAGGTGGACGCTCGTTCTGCTGGTCACTACCACGCTGCGTGAGTGAAGGCATGACGTGATTTTGGCACAAGCCAGTACGAAAGAATCTTGTGCACGACCGAGTCACGCATGCCGACCACCGCCGTCATCGCGGCATGCGAGTGTGCTCGGTGCCGTGATAGACAGACCTACATGGCAAAGATACTGGTCTCCGCTGAGCATAAGGTGGACGCGCCTGCGGATGTGGTCTACCGCTATGTCGCGGACATGCGCGAGCACCACCCGCATTTCCTGCCTCCGGCGTTTTCCGACTTCCGGGTGGAATCCGGTGGCGTGGGTGCGGGCACGATCACGCGATTCAAGATAACGGCAGGCGGGCGTACCCGCGAGTACCGGATGAAGGTCGCCGAGCCCGAACCGGGCCGGATCCTCACCGAGTCCGACACCGACTCGAGCGCGGTCACCACGTTCACGGTCTCCCCGCAGGGCGGCGCGTCGATCGTGCAGATCTCCACCACCTGGGACGGCGCAGGCGGGATCGGCGGCCTGTTTGAGCGCATGTTCGCGCCGAGGGTGTTGCGCGCCATCTATGCGGACGAACTTGAGCGACTCGATGCGTACGCGCGCGAACATCACCCAACATGAGTCGAGACCACCCTGTCGGCGGCAGATGAGCGCGTTCTCCAGCAGGGCAGTAGTGCATGATTATGCAGCTGGTCGAGCACTAGTTCGGGTCAAAACCAAGGATTGCGGACCGCCAAGAAACGTAAAGACCTTTTGCTCACCGCGGACCTGTGCGCCAATCTGCGCTACCGTGACCAATAGCCCTGGGGCTAGGGCCGGGCTAGGGCGACGCGCAGATCTGGTCGATATGGGCTGCACGACTTCGCCTTGAACGACAGTCGCTTGGCTCCCATGCGAGCACGAGACGGCATACGGCGCTGGTTACCTTGCCGACGCGGACGCCTTTAACGCGACCTTCACCTTGGGCTGCTCGCTGATCCCTCTCCGAGAGCAGCGCTAATGCACGCTTAGCTTCCGCGGGACATCACCGCCCGATCGGCGTGGCTACGCCGGCGAGTACGCCTCTGCCTGATCCTGGTCGTCGTCCTCGTCCGGGCAGCGCTCGCAGCTGCGGGGTGAAGGCTCGCAGTGGCCCCGCTCGTTGCGGCACCCCTTGGTGCAGTCGTCGCGGCATTGTTCGTCCCAGACCGTATGGGCCAGCACCTCCAGCTCCCGGACCGGCGTCTGCGGGTCATCGCTGGTGATGACCAGCTCCCGGGCTCGCGCGTACCGTTCGATCGCGTGGTAGCGGATTACCACCGCCAGGGAGGCGCCCGGATGCAGCGTGGCAGGGAACGCGTTGTTCACGAGTTTCCACGCCTTGGCCGGATGCTTGAAGGCTACGTCCGAGACGTGCAGTTCGCAGTCGCCGACGTTGGCGATCCAGATCGTGCGCTCCTCGTAGCAGCAGGCGCGCACGCCCCCGAGGTAGGTGGAGCCGGTCACCGCCAGCTTCCCGGTGCCGCTCGCGCCGCGGGCGACCAGGTCCAGCGTCGGGTTCACCGTGTCGTTGCAGGTGATCTGGATCGTCGCGGTGCCGGCGGCGCCGGGCACCGTCGGGCGGTATTCGATCGTGAAGTCGATTCCGGCGCCCGGGGCGATCGCCAGCGGGGTGGCCGGAGCCGGCAGCACGGTGAAATCGCTTGAGCCGGAAACCCGCTGGACGCCGAGGATCATCAGGTCCCGGTTGCCCACGTTGTACACGTGCACGGTGCGGTATCGCGGCTTGCGGCAGGCCAGGCCGAAGTCCAGGTTGTCCTGCAGGTTCACCGCTATCGCCGGGCCGTAGAAGCCGTGCAATCCCGCGAGCAGGGCCTTGCCCTTGGGGGTCCCCCATCCCGTGCAGGCGTCCCAGCCCGGGCCTGCGGGATATCCGGGGGTCCCGAACCGGCTGTTGTCGGCCGCCCCGGGCTCGGCGACGATGTCGCGGAACACACTCGAGCCCAGCGCGTAGAGCACGGGATTAACGAACCCGATGTTCTCGTTCAGCGCCGCGTTGAGGACCGCGGTCAGCCCGGCCCACAGGGGGGCCGACGCGCTCGTGCCATTGCCCCTCGCCGGCGAGCCGCCCACGATGATCGGGTAGCCGCTGGCCACGCTGGCGTTGGCGGCCACGTCGGGGACGCCGCGCCCGTGATGACTGTCGTTGACCGATCCCGGCACGCCGGCGTCGACCTGGTACCAGGGCAGCGGGAAGATCGCGCTGACTCCGCCGCCGGTCGCGCCGGAGCCGTCGTTCCAGACCCATTCGTCGAAGCTGGTGCCGCTCACGCTGCCGATAGTCGTGCCCCCGCACGAGAGCACCCACGGATCGCTGCCGGGGTACTGGACGTGCGCCTTGCCGTCGCCGATCTTCGACTCCGACCCGGTGTCACCGGAGGCGATGCAGATCGTCACGCCCTGGATCGCGGCGTCCTCGAAGGCCTGGCTGACCACGGTGACCAAGGCGGCGGTGACACCCGAGGACAAGGCGCTGTCGTCGCCGTTGAGGATGTAGAAGCTGGAGGACAAGACCGAGCAGACAGGATCCCCCGGGTCGGGGTGGACCACCCGGCCGACTGTCTTGACCCAGCCCTGCTGGGAGCCGTCGTTGAAGTACACGGCGACATCGGCCCCCGGCGCGACCGAAGCCGCGATGACGATGTCCTGGGTCGTCTCGCCGTCAGCCCAGTTGCCGTTGCTTGCGTTGACCGAGATGTCGGTGACCACCGGCGGGTGGCCGCCGAAGTTGCTGCTGATGTCCGAGGCCAGGTAGCCGCGCGCGGAGAAGATCGCGATCGTCTGGCCGATCGCCTGATTGGCCGGGAAGTCGTAGAGCTGGGTGATCTCGGTCAGTGGCACCGGGCTGGTGCTCGGCGGATCGGCTCCGTTGCTGTGGGTGACCGAGCGGTTGTCCAGCCCGAACACCCCGACGATGATCTCGACCAGCGCCGCCGGGACGTGGATGAAGCCTTCCCGGCCGCGGTAGACCTCCGTGCCTGCCTCCTCACGGTGCCGACCCGGCGGTGCCGGGCGCCGGTACTGGTTCAGCGCGACCGCGAACGCGCGGTTGAACTGCTCGACCGTCCCTGACAGCTCGACCGTTCGTCTGGACGCGTTGACCTCGGTGACCTCGAGGTTGTTGCGGTCGGCGAAGTCGCGCACCCCGACGATATCGTCCTCGGCGGCTCCGTGGCGTTCCGCGAACTCCCCCTCAGACAGGCGGCGGCGCTGCGACGGCGGAGTGCTCAGGTAGTACGACGGGTCCGGTACTGCCGGGCCATCAGGCCGGCGTCGTAGAACGACGGTGGCATGAACAGGATCCGAGGCCGGCGCCGGGCCGATGAGCTCAGCATCAGGTGCGGCGCTGCGCTCGCTGCCTGGCAAGCGGCGGTAGCCGGACGGGATCTTAGGTGAGGCGCTCGGATTCGGCATGGCTGCCTCCGTACAGACGATCTCCGGTCGGCACGGCCTTCATCCTGTGCCGGCCCTTATCGCCTCTACGGAGGCCATAAGCAAACTCGTGATACATCGAGCCGACGGCAGCCGGCACGCTCGAACCCGTCACACAAGGCGTGGAAGTCGCCAGGGTTGCAGATCCTGCCGATCGACACGACCCCGAGGTCAGCCTTCGGACCGGTCCGGCGTGACTGGCCGGCTGGCAACCGGGGCCGGTTGCCAGCCGGTACTTGTCGATGCAACACTCGGCCCTCCGGATTGTCTTCTGCGGGCTGGAACCGTACCGGTGCCCCAAGATCAGCACATACAGGTCACACCTGCCGACATCATCCAGGCAGCTCTCCCGCACGGTTTAGATGAGCATTCGGCCTCGTACTTGAGCACTACATGAGCACCGCCCTGGGTATCTGAGCACTGGCGCTTTCCCGGTCACTCTCAGTACTTACGCCGGCTCGTTTCTGGGGAGCGTCACTGCCCATAATTTGCAAGGGATGCGAGATTACCCGTGGCAGCAGCACAAAGGCCGGGGTCCGGACCCGGCTCTGACGCTGGTCCTAGGGGTCTGCTACATGGTCCCGAAGGTCCCGCGCCACGGGGTCACGGGCCTGGGTTCCGGGCGGTAGTAGCGGCTGGACGTCCCGGTGAACAGGAGCATGGTCGCGGCCAGGGCGATGAGCCATTCCACGGCGCC
>JBKQQQ010000291.1:0-8770 GCA_052144275.1 Streptosporangiaceae bacterium | reverse complement strand
AGGCGGGTGCCGTTCTCCGAGGCGCGCAGCTGGCCGACCAGGCCGGCCGCGTGCCAGGTGGTGCCGCAGGACAGCTGCCCCTGCTCGAGCAGCAGCACGTCGGTCCAGCCCAGCTGGGCGAGGTGGTAGGCGACGCTGGTGCCGATCACGCCCCCGCCGATGATCACGACCCGGGCGCGGCTGGGGAGGCCCGGCCGCGAAGCTGGCCCAGACAAGCTCTGTGTTTCAGTCATCGCGCTGGACGTCCTCCAGCAGGCCGGCGAAGCCAGCGGCGGTGAAACCGTGGGCCGCGCCCTCGAACCGTTCCATGCCCCAGGCCCAGAAGTCGAAATCGATGGGGCTCGCGGCGTACTGGATCGCGCCCCACAGCGTCCAGCCGTACATGCCGACCAGGCCGAGGAGCCGGGCCCGGGCGATCATGCTCCGCCGCGGCCTGGCGTAATAGGCCGTGACGAGCTCGGCCAGGGCGTCGGCGGACAGCTGAGACTCGGCTGCGATATTGCCGAGCTCGAAGCAGGCGTCGTTGTTGCCGGACAGCTCGTAGTCGACCAGCCAGATCCGGTCCCCGTCGTCGATGAAGTTCGCGGCCAGCAGGTCGTTGTGGCACGGGACGGTCGGTACGGCGCGGGTGGCCAGGGCCTTCTCCGCGGCACCGCAGTGCGTCGCCAGGTCGTCGTATCCGGCCGGGATGCGGAAGCCGCGGGACTGCGCCACCGACCGGTACTGCCGCTGGATGTCGAACATGTCGAAGTCGTTGCCGAACCGCTCGCCCGAGTGCAGGCGGCGGCAGGCCTGCGCGATCCGCGCGATGTTGCCGGCCGCGGCCACGTCGGCGGGGCCGAACGTGCGGCCTTCGATGTAGCCGATGACGAGCAGGCGGTCCTGGGGGCGGTACTCGACGACCGGCGCCCCGGCGCCGGCCGCGGCCGCGGTCACCGAGTTCCGGTACTCGCAGTCCCGGTCGATCGCCAGCAGCTCGCTGCCACCCGAGGAGAGCCGCGCCACGAAGGTCCCGTCCGGCGTGGTCACCTTGTAGTTGTGGTTGGTCAGGCCACCGGACAGCTCGCTGACCGTGCGCGGCTTTGCGGCCAGGCTTGTCGTCCGGTCGAAGAGGGCGTCGAGTTCCGCGGACATCCCTTCTCCACTCTTGAGGTCTAGACCCTATGGCTCACCGTAGGCCACTGGCGCCGAAAGGGTCTAGACAGTTTGGATGCGGGACTCGTACGCTTCGCCTCACGGGGTCCCATCGGCCGGAAGCGGAGGCCTCTGACATGAGCACTGATCTTTCCGACGGGCAGGAACGGGATTCCGCCGATCTCGCCCGCTTCGGCTACTCCCAGGAACTCAAGCGCTCGCTCGGACTGGGCAGCTCGTTCGCCGTCGCCTTCAGCTACATCTCGCCGTCGACCGGCATCTTCACCCTGTTCGCGCTGGGCCTGACGACCCTGGGCGGGGTGTTCATCTGGACTTGGCCGGTGGTAGCGCTCGGCCAGTTCATCGTGGCGCTGAATTTCGCCGAGGTCTCCAGCCACTATCCCGTGGCTGGTTCGGTCTTCCAGTGGACCAAGTACCTCGCGAGCCGGAGCTACTCCTGGTTCACCGGCTGGATATACCTGTTCGCCGGCATCATCACCGTCGCCGCGGTGGTCGCGACACTGCCGCTCGCGCTGATCCCGGCTTTGAATGGCCTGGGCTGGCACTCGCTGAACGCGGCGAGCCTGCACACCCAGCTGGTCGTCGCGCTCATCACGCTGGTCGTCATCACCGTGCTGAACATCTACGGGGTGCGGCTGGTCGCGGTCATCAACAACACCGGCGTGATCTTCGAGATCCTCGGCATGTTCGTGTTCGCGCTGGTGCTGATGGCGTTCCACAACCACCAGGGCTTTCACGTCGTGACCAACAGCGCGGGCTTCCACGTCAACGGGAGCTCGTTCCTGGCCGCGATGTTCATGAGCCTGTTCGTGATCTACGGCTTCGACACCGCCTCGACGCTGTCCGAGGAGACCCGCGACCCCCGCCGGGCCGCGCCCAAGGCGGTGCTGTTCTCGGTGATCGGCGCGTTCATCATCGGCGGCGTGTTCCTGCTCGGCACGCTGGTGGCGATTCCGAACATGGGTGCCGCGGTGAAGGGCGCGTTCGGGCCCGCGCAGATCATCGAGGCCAACTTCTCCACCGGCTTCGCGACCGTGTATCTGCTCGTGGTCTCGGCGGCGATCTTCGTCTGCTGCCTGTCGATCCTGGCCGCGACCATCAGGCTCGGCTTCGGAATGGCGCGCGACAACCAGCTGCCGTTTTCGTCACGTTGGGCCAAGGTGTCGCCCAGCCTGCACACCCCAGTGTGGGCGTGCATCGTGATCGCGCTGCTCTCCGCCGTGCCGTTCATCCAGTACGCGGGCGTTTCGATCATCGCCATCGCGGCGACCGGCATGATCTACCTGAGCTACTTCCTCGGCAACCTCGTCATCCTGCGGGCACGCGCCCGCGGCTGGCCCAAGGTCCGCGCGCCGTTCCGGCTCGGCCGCTGGGGCATGCTGGTCAACGTCGTCGCCCTGCTCTATGGCGGGGCCATGCTGGTCAACTTCGCCTGGCCGCGGGCGGCCAGTAACCCCAAGCCCAACCAGACGGTGGCGCCTGCCAAGCTCGACTTCCATATCGGCTTCCTGAACGACATCCCGATCCTGTGGACCGTGGTGGTCGTCATCGCGCTGATCGGGGCCATCTACTACCTAGCCGTCGGGCGGACCAAGGCCTTCGCGCCGGTGACGACGCCGTCCGAGGACGACGCGCCGCTGGTGGCGTCCGCCCCGGATGACTAGCCGGACCGCTGGATGAGGCGGGTGCCGGAGACCGCGCGCGGGCTCCGGCAACCGCCGGAGATCGTGCGCGAGCCGGGCACCACGGTGCACGCGCAGATCGAGGACTGGCTGGCCGGGCAGATCGCGGTCGGCGCGCTGGCGCCCGGCGACCGGCTGGCGACCGAGCACGACCTGGCCGCGTGGTTCGGGGTCAGCCGGATGACGCTGCGGCACGCGCTGGCCGAGCTGGCCCGGCGGGGCCTGGTGACCAGGACGGTGGGGCGGCGCGGCGGGACCTTCGTGGCCGCGCCCAAGCTAGAGCAGGATCTCACCACCCTGGCCGGGTTCTCCGAGCAGCTGCGCCGCCATGGGATGGTGGCCGGCGCCCAGGTGCTGTCCGCGCGCGAGCGCCCGGCCGGCCCGGCCGCGGGGGCCGCGCTGCGAACCGGTGAGGACGAGCCGGTGTATGAGGTCCGGCGGATCCGGCTGGCCGACGGCCGGCCGATCGCCCTGGAACGCTCGCTGTTCCCGGCCGCCCGGTTCCCCGGCATGCTGGACTTCCGGCTGGACGGCTCGCTCTACGAGCTGCTCGAGGTCAGGTACGGGCTGCGGCCGCACCGGGCCAGGGAGAGCCTGGAGCCCGTGACGGCCGGGGTGCGCGAGGCCGAGGCGCTGGAGGTCGCGGAGGGGACGCCGCTGATGCAGGTCGAGCGGACCGCTTACGCCCGGTCCGGCGAGCCGCTGGAGTTCGCCAGGGACCTGTTCCGCGGCGACCGCACCCGGGTCGTGGTGTGGACCTCGGAGCTGGCCGAGGACACTTGAACCCCTCGCTCAGGGTTTCCGCGCGGAGCTGAACACCAGGCTGTAGTCCTCCACGGCGCGGATCACGCAGTCGGATGCGTTCAGGACGTCCGCCTGGATGATCGCGGCCGTGCTGGGGCTGGCCGCCCGTGCCCGCGGGTCCCGCCACACGCTCTGGCTGATCAGGTGCCCCGAGTCCGGGTCGGCGAGCAGCAGCGCCGCGCGGAAACCGGGGGTTTCGGCAAGCCATGGGACCGCGCTGTCCCCGAATGCCTCGGCTACCTCCTCGACGGCGGATGGCTTGGCCTGCATCCGGGTCAGCCGGACCGCCTCCCCGCCGTGCGGCGGGGCGCCACGCTCGAAGACCAGGATCCGGTACTGTTCGCCGGTCACCGATGCGCGGGCCCGCCGCGTCAGTTCGGTGTACAGGGATGCCGCGACCGGCTCGCTCGCCCGCAGCGCCTGGGCCGACGCCCAGAACGATTCGACGACCGCGACGCCGAGCACGGGGCTGATGAGCAGTGACAGTCCCAGGCTTCCTGGCTGGCTCTCCAGGGCCGGACGGAACTCGCCTTTGATGTACTTGATGCAGTTGTCCAGCATGGGCGGACCCGCGGCGATCAGATTGAGGCGCAGATGGAGCACGAGGAGATCCTGCGACGCCGGGACGAGGGTGGCATCACCCGGCGGGGATGATACCGGCCGGACCGGACCGGCGCATGGTGGAGTATGGCTACCTGGCAGAAGCCGGCCGGCCAGCCGGCGGACGAGCTGGCGCCAGCCGAACGCGGTGAGCACTGGTGGCCGGTCGCCCTGGCGATCCTCGTCGCCGCCGGTCTCCACGTGGCGCTGCCCGCTGAATACCGGGTCCAGCCCGGCTGGGTGGTCCCGGTGGTGCTGCTCGGGCTGCTGGCCGTGCTGATCGCCGGGGACCCGGGCCGCATCGACCGGCAGAAACCCTGGCTGCGGCTGGTCCTGGGCAGCACCATCGCGTTCCTCACGGTGGCCACCATGCTCGCCGCCGTCCGGCTCGTGGTGGACATCCTCACCAACAACAAGCTCTTCGCGGATCACCCGGGCGGGTTGCTCGCCGCCGGCGCCATGATCTGGGCGACGAACATCATCGCGTTCGGGCTGTGGTACTGGGATCTTGACCGCGGCGGGGCCGCCGCCCGGGCCCACCACCCCGACCGGAACCCGGCGTTCGTCTTCCCGGAAATGCTGCACCACGACTACGTGCCCGCCACCTGGGTGCCGAAGTTCGTGGACTACCTCTCGCTGTCCTTTTGGACCTCCACCGCGGTCAGTCCTACCGACATCTCGGCGATCAAGCCGTGGGCCAAGCTGATGATGATGCTCGAGGCGGGCTGCTCGATAGTCCTGGTCGCGCTGGTCATCGCCCGGGCCATCAACGTCCTTTGAGGCCGCCGCCGATCCAGCCGGCCGCCATGGCCCCTCACATCATGGCCGGACCGCCCGGAGCAGTATGTAGTCGATGACGCGGCGCCGCCAGAGCAGCTCCCGCGAGCTGTCGGTTCCCTGACCCTGACGATGCCTGCGGCCGCCCGGTGACACATCACTTCCGGCGGAGGAGAAACCAGACCGGATTGAACTCTTCCCGACCTGGCCGCGAAGACGCACTATTAGCAGTATGGAGTTCGGGAAAGCACGCTCGGGCTCGGTGATCCCGCCGCCGCCCAGCACGGCGCTGTCCTGCTCGGCGATCCCGCCGCCGCCGGCCACCGCGCTGTCCTCCTGCTCGGCGATCCCGCCGCCGCCGAGCCACGCGCTGTCCTCCTGCTCGGCGATCCCGCCGCCGCCGAGCCACGCCCTGTCCTCCTGCTCGGCGATCCCGCCGCCGCCGAGCCACGCCCTGTCCTGTTCCGCGATCCCGCCGCCGCCGAGCCACGCCCTGTCCTCCTGCTCGGCGATCCCGCCGCCCCCGAGCACGGCGCTGTCCTGCTCGGCGATCCCACCGCCGCCGAGCACCGCGCACCCCGGCTAGGCCAGGGCGAACGCGTCATAAGCGTGGATCCAGGCCAGGCGGTCGGGGAGGCTGGGCAGGCCCGCGTCCCGGCGCTGCGCGGCCGGGCCGTCGGGCAGGTGCAAGCTGGCGGACGCGGCCCAGGACAGCAGCTGCACCTGCCGGGTCCGTACCCGGCGCCGGCTGGCATAGCGGCACAGGGCCGCGGGCACATCGCCAGCGCCATCCAGTTCCGCGGCCAGGACCACGGCGTCCTCGATGGCCTGATTGGCGCCCTGCCCCTGATGCGGCAGCATCGCATGCGCGGCGTCACCGAGCAGCACCACCGGCCCGCGGCTCCAGCGGGCCAGCGGCCGCCGGGTGAACAGGCCCCAGCGCGGTGACTGCGGCACGGCGCCGATCATCTCGGTGACTGCCGGGTGCCAGCCCGCGAAGGCCGCCAGGTGCGCGCCGGGCGCGGCAGGCTCCATCCAGGCAGGCGCCGTCCACCGGGGCGGTCCGTCCACCACGGCCAGGAAGTTGATCACACTTCCGCCGTCGACCGGGTAGTGCAGCAGGTGCGCGCCGGGCCCCATCCAGAACTGCAGCGCACCCGGATCAGGCAGCCGTGACAGCCGTTCGGCCGGGACCAGGCCGCGGAAGCCCGACGTGCCCGAGTAGACCGGCTCGTCGCCGCCGGTCATCCACTGCCGCGTCAGCGAGTGCACGCCGTCGGCGCCGACCACCACGCTGGCCTCGAAGGTGGCCCCCGAGGCGCACCGTACCCGCATTCCCTGGCCGGTCTCGGTGAGCGACTCCACGCGGCAGCCGAGGTGCAGATGCTCAGGCCCCAGCGCGTCCGCGAGCAGCCGCTGCAACGCTATCCGGTGCATACCGAAAAACGGCGCGCCGAACGTATCCCGGTACCACTGGCCATCCCCGGTGGCAGCGACCGGACGGCCGTCGCGGCCATCGCGATGGATGAGCCTGGTGGGCTCCGTCGATATCTGCGCCAGGCCCTCGCCCAGGCCCAGGTGCTGCAGCACGCGCGTCGCGTTGGCCGCGAGGGAGATAGCCGCGCCGACCTCATGAAGTTCGGCGGACTGCTCGAGCACCTCGGCGGCGATCCCCCGCTGCCGCAGCAGCAGGGCCAGGGTAATTCCGCCGACACCGGCCCCGATGATTACTACGCGATCTGACATCGTGTCCTCCCCTGGCGGCTAGGCGTGGTATGCCTTCGTATCCTGGCCAGAACCGGTTCGGAGCAGCTAACGTGCCGCTTACCGTGCACTTACCAGAGAGAAGCGCATCGTGGAGTTCGGCGTCCTGGGCCCGCTCGAGGTAACCGCTCACGGGCAGCCCCTGCTGGTGCGAGGCACGCGGACCAGGGCCGTGCTCGCGATGCTGCTGGTCTACGCGAATCAGGTGGTCCCGGCCGGCCAGCTGGTCGATGAGCTCTGGCCGGGCCAGGCCACCGACCGGGCATCGGCCAGTTTGCAGGTCCGCGTGTCCGAGCTGCGGAAGGCATTCCGTTCGGCGCAGGAGGCAGATCGCCTGGTCACGCGGCCGCCCGGTTACCTGATCCGGGTGCAGCCCGAGGAACTGGACACGCTGCGGTTCGACCGGCTCACCGCCGAGGGAGAGGCCGCCCTGGCCGCCGGGGACGCCGGGTTCGCGGCCCGGCGGCTGGACGAGGCGCTGAGCCTGTGGCGAGGGCGGGCCCTCGCCGACGTGGACGCCTCCCCTTTCGCGCAGGCCGAGGTGGCCCGGCTGGAGGAAAGGCGGATGGCGGCGCTGGAATCGCGCGCCGAAGCGCTCCTGGTGTGCGGCAGGCACCGGGAACTGATCGGGGACCTGGAGACGCTGACCGCGGCCTATCCACTGCGTGAGCGGCTATGGTCCCAGCGGATGCTGGCGCTGTACCGCGCCGGGCGCCAGGCTGACGCGCTGCGGGCCTACCGTGACCTGCGCGCGATCCTGGTCAGCGAGCTCGGCATCGAGCCCGGTCCGGCCCTGGCTGACCTGGAAGGCCGGATCCTGCGCCAGGATCCGGGGCTCGCCCGGCCGCCCGGGCGCGGCGCGGCCAGCGAGCCGGATGCGCCACCGCCTACTCAGTACGCGCAGAGCGACGACGGCGTTCACATCGCTTACCAGGTGCTGGGCGAAGGCGAGCTCGATATCGTCGCCGTACCCGGCCTGATCAGCCATCTTGATCTGTGGTGGGAGGACCGGTCCTCGGCCCGGTTCTTCCGGCGGCTAGCCTCGCTCGGCCGCCTGATCATGTTCGACAAGCGCGATACCGGCCTGTCCGACCGGGCGGCCGGCGAGGACACGCTCGAGCAGCGTATTGACGACGTGCGGGCCGTGATGCGAGCGTGCGGGTCGGACGGGGCAGCCCTGTTCGGCTATTCGGAAGGCAGCCCGATGAGCATCTTGTTCGCCGCCACCTACCCGGAACGAGTCCCAGCCGGGTCCTGGCGACCATCCTGCACGCTGAGATCGTGCCGAACGTCCCCGACGTCACCGCCGCGGCTGAGCGGCACGTGGCGGTCTTCCGGGGGCGCCTGGTCGCCAGCGCCGGCGGCCGCGTCATCGCCACCTTCGACGGGCCGGCCCGGGCGATCCGCTGCGCGGCCGCCCTGCGCCGCAGCGCGGCGGGGCGTGGCCTGGCCGCGCGGTCCGGCATCCATGCCGGTGAGGTCGAGCTGGCCGGGGCCGAGGTCACCGGCGTCTCCGTCCGCCGGGCGGCCGAGATCGCGGCGCTGGCCCGACCCGGCGAGATCCTCGTATCGCGTACCGTCAGCGACCTGGTCGCCGGGTCGGAGATCGCCTTCGCCGATCGCGGCCGTTATCAGCTGACCGGGATCTCAGATCCGTGGCCGGTGTTCGCCGTCACCGGTGTGTAGGCAGTCTCGGCTGTGCCGGGAGTGGCCGATGGTTCCGGTGGCGAACAGCAGGATCACCGCGAGGGCCCCGACCCACAGCCAGGGCACGAACATCGCCGTCACCGCGTGCGCGGCGGCCACAGTGATAAGCACGAGCAATACGACGGTGAGGATCGGGTGGCGGCGCCTGCGCGGAGGCCGTTCGGGCATTGCCGGAGCCCCTGTTTCCGGCAGGTCGTCGAACAAGCCACTCAGGTCGGCCCGGGTCTTGGCGTTCATGGCCCGGCCGACTCGCTCGTCGAACTCGGCCTGGTCCAGGCGGC